>CAYFXM010000001.1:0-48888 GCA_964346965.1 uncultured Actibacterium sp.
GGGCAGTTGGCTCAAGCAAAGTAGGAAGGAGAACTCATGAATATCGGCGATGTTTCGGAACGCTCTGGCGTGCCGGCAAAGACCATCCGCTACTATGAGGACATTGGCTTCATCAAACCCCGACGCAGCTCCAACGGCTATCGCGAGTTTGACGAGAACGAACTGCATAAGCTTGTGTTCATTGGGCGCGCCCGCTCTCTTGGATTCACCATCGAGAATTGTCGGACCTTACTGGCGTTGTATGACGACAAGTCTCGTGCCAGTGCGGATGTCAAAGACGTTGCAAAGCGGAATCTCGTCGAGATCGACGCAAAGATTGCGGATCTTCAGTCTATGCGAGCAACTCTGTCGCATCTGATAGAAGAGTGTTCCGGGGATCATCGCCCTGATTGTCCGATCCTCGAAAACCTCAGTCAGATGTCCGACGGGGGTTTCATCGAGTCGAAACATACGCGCTGACGCAAGTGGTGCCGGCAAGAGAAAAGGAGAAAACCAATGATGGGAAATGGATTTGGAATGGGCGGGATCGGTATGTGGCTGATCGGGCTTCTCATCATCTTGGCGATCATTGCTCTCATCAAATATATCACCAAGTAACTCAATGCTCCTGCATTCAACGAACATGCCAGCGATGGAGAAGACCGTGTCATCAATTTACCTAACCCGCCGAAATGCTCTGACCGGGGCTATTGCGCTCGTTTGCAGCTCAACCCTTCCTGTGAAGGCGCAAGAATCCCACTCGCTGCATGTCCTGAAGGATCCAAGCTGTGGCTGTTGCGGATCATGGATCAAAATCATGCGAGCCGAGGGTTTTGACGTTTCAGTTCAGGACACCTCAAATGCTGCATTGTTCCAATACAAACTCAAAAACGGGATTTCAGAAGACCTTGCTTCCTGTCACACCGGACACATTGATGGATACATGATCGAGGGTCACGTTCCTCCGGCAGATGTCCGCCGCCTCCTGACAGAGCGCCCCGATGCCGTCGGGTTGAGCGTGCCTGGTATGGTCTATGGTTCTCCGGGAATGGGCCCCGAAAGCGAACGTGACGCCTATGACGTGATCCTGATCCGGAAGGATGGAACAAGAGAGATCTTCAGCCGCTACGAAGAGGGCTGAGCCCAAGGCCAATTCGCTGGCCTAATGCCGTTGGCACAGGGCGCTATACCCCGGAGGCTTGCAACATAACGATCAGCCACGCCGCCGATGTTATCATTAGCGTGACGCCTCCGAAGAGCACAAGCGCCAGCAAGAAAGGCCCAAACTTCCCCGGAAGTTTAGACACGAATAGATGAATCCATGCCGGGCAGCTGTCACAGTTTTCAAGTCCACGATCAATCACTGACGTATAGAGCGGCAACGCGCTGACCAAGGTCGCGTAGAGGTAGACGCCTGAGATATTTTCAAAGAATGCAGATCGGACCAGCGTCGGGCCAACAACCCGCAACGCTTGCATACGATCCCCGCCAAACGAACCGAACCAGTCTGCAGAGATGAAATAGACCAGGCCGTGCAAGAGGATGAAAAGGATCACCCTGGCAGGCGGGTCGATGAGAAGGACTTGGGCAAGCACTGCTCCCTCGCCATGCTTGGCAGCGCTCAAAGCATACAGAAAAAAGCTCATGTAATTGACGCAAAATACAACCAGTAGGCCGTTGGTCAGGATTTGCCGCAACAATCGGCTGAACGCTGGCCCGCTGCCTAACAACATCTCGCCGAAACCCGGAGTAAGCGCGATGTAGAACACCAAGAGTGGCAGCAATCCGAGACAACTAAATACCAACGTATTGAAGGCAAAACGCCAGAAAGGCATCTTGATGTCGAAGTATCTTTCCATGGGCTGCACTTTGCCGGTATTGTAATCGTGCTGCGAAAGGTGCGCTATTGTCGGATTAAACAGAGTGGACATACATCGAAAGGATTCTGCGCGCCTGCGAATTTAAACGTTCTTCGAATCCTCTCCTTCACTTAGCCTGGAAATCGTAGCGGAAAACTCTAACCATAAATGGTTGAATTTTAGGGATTCAAAGCATCTCGATCATCTATTGTTTTCCATCATCTGATTTTCCACGTTTGAGTGCGACGAGCAAGATCGGCATAGCAGTCAGAAACCCCAACCCAAGCACCAACCATTCAACTTCACTGAATTCACCGGACATAACCTCACTGCCAAAATGAGCCAGAAGGAAACTTGCGGGAATAATCCCTGCGAATGTCGCAAGTAGAAACCGCCAAAGATGAAGTTTACTCAGCCCTGCAGCATAGCTCATTGCATCGAACGAAACGAATGGCAGCAACCGGCTTGTAAATACAATCATAGTCAACACATTTTGCGAACCTAGTAGTCCGAAGTCGGCTTTGTCTCCGAGGAGCCTGACCACGGCCCCCCTGCCCAGACAGCGCGCGATCAGGAAGGCGATCATTGCACCCAGTTCGGCCCCAATCGCGACATATACCGTTCCGGCAAAATGGCCGTAAGCTGCCCCTGCGGCCAATGCGATCGGCGCGCTTGGGAGTGGACTTGCAACCACTGCAATAATCATGAGCACGACGATGAGAGCTGGACCCCAGACTCCAACTTCGACGACCGTTTCACCAATGGCGACGCGGTCAAATCGGGTCAGCAGATCCGTTCCCCAAACGAGATAGAGAAGTGCAATGACCGCGAGGGCTAAGAGAGGTAAGCCTAGTCGAGATGGTAAATTCACATTAGTCGGCGCCGTTGGATTCTATATCAGGCTCAGAGGAGCGCGGTGGGTAGAGAGTTCAGAGCTTCTTTCGCTGATACAAGCGGAAGGCCTGCAGCGATCCAACCAGGTCCAAGACGTGAACCAAGCATACCTTCAGAAACATCGACATAACTTTCATGGCCTGCTCGTCGCAACGCTTGCATAACGGAGCCGGATCTCCCTCCTGTCGCACAAATCAGTGCAACGGTGCGACCCTCTGCTTGCTGTCGCGCCGCGAACAATCGTTGAGGAAACCTTTTTTCATGCAAGCTGACCGGCCAAGCTCCCTGTGCCACGCCGGTATCCTGCCATTCTTCAGGTGAGCGGATGTCCAGAAGTCTGATTTGGTCTTCCAACAGAGCGGCATGCGCCCGATTCACCGACCAGACATCTTGGTTTTGTGCCATTGCTGGTGCTGCAAAGGAAACGGCAGGCATAGCGCATAACATTGCAAGGACATTTCGACGGTCAGGTTTCATCGGTATATTTCCTCGATCGAACAGTTAGGCGCTGTCGACTGCTACATTTAGCATCTCACGCACCTTCCCAGCAACTGTGTGAAGATTATCATTTTGTACAGCGGACATTGATACAACCGGATCAATCACGCTGATCTCCGTGCCATCGTGCAGGCTTCGCAGGACCACGTTGCAGGGCAGCATCGCTCCAATTCTCGCTTCGAGACAAAGAGCTTGATGAGCCATGTCCGGATTGCAGGCTCCCAAAATGCGGTAGCCGTTCATGTCCACATCAATCTTAATTTTCATCGTCTCTTTCACGTCGATCTCGGTTAGAACGCCGAAACCCTGGTCTTTTAGGGCTTCACGAATCCGCATTTCGGCGTCGTCAATGTGCACGCCGGGTAGAAAACGATTATAGGTGTAGCTCATGATGATACTCCTGAATGAAGTTGCCCTGATCAAACGATAATTGAAAACGCTCGATCAGGGCGGGGGGAACCTGAGTTTCGGCGGATCAGTTGTCCGCGCTGTTATTCATCGCGCCCGGCCACATGTTCATGCGTTCCATCTTGTCCGCTGGCGCGGTCATTTCTCCTGCGGTCACTTTACCATCGCCGTCAGCGTCCAGATGTTGAAAGCGATCAACCATGGTGTCGCGGATCATGGCACTGTGCAGTCTCTCGAATTCGTCGATCGATAGGTTGCCGTCACCATTCGCGTCAAAGCTTGTGTGCATCGACTGGAGCTGGCCGTGTGCCTCTTCCGGCGTGACCTTACCATCTCCGTCGGCGTCGAACCCGACCATCGGACCCGATATGCTGCTATTTCCCGTCATCATGCGCATCATGTTCTGGTCCACTATATCCATCTGGCCCATTCCGAAGTCGTCCATCATGTTGGCATGCATGCGCATCATCATCTGCATCATGCCATGTCCTCCGTCTTTAAACGCAGAGCTTGGCAAGGCTTTGGATACGTTGCTGCCATGCCCATGATTGGCATCGGCAAGCACGCCGCCGACCGAGGCGGTCAAAAGAACGAAAGAGGCGGTAAGAACGGTGACTATTTTCATAGTTTCCTCACGTGTCTGGTTTCGATGAGTTTCAATTCGGTATGAAAAGTCGATTTTGAATGGTCTGCACGCAGGGTTTTGTAATCGCCTGTCGCAACACCCAAGTATTGATACAATTTGCGACAAAAAAGGTCCTGACCCGACGCAATCACATTCTTTACAAGGAAATCATGTCTGTAGCGCCGCACATCCTCGTCGTCGATGATCACAAAGAAATAAGAGAGAGCGTATCGCGCTTTCTTGAAAAAAACGGCTTGCGCGCGACAGCAGCCAAAGACGCGGTGGAGATGGACACAAAGCTTAGCTCAGGCCATTTCGATCTTATTGTGCTCGATGTCATGATGCCTGGTGAAAGCGGGCTGTCAGTCTGTCAACGGCTCTCCACAGAGCGCAAAATGCCAATCATCATGTTGACGGCTTTGGGTGAAGAAACAGACCGGATCGTAGGTCTTGAGATAGGTGCCGATGATTATTTGAGCAAACCGTTCAATCCTCGGGAGTTGCTCGCGCGTATAAAGGCCGTGCTTCGTCGAACGGAGCAGGCCGAAATCCATGCAGGTGGATTTGCCGGGCGAAAGGTTCGCTTCGCGCACCTGACCCTAGACACAGACAGGCATGTTCTGATTGACCAAACGGGAAGCGAAATTCCACTGACAACCGCCGATTTTAAGCTGTTGACTGTCCTTCTTGAGAGGGCGCGCATGGTTCTTAGTCGTGACCAACTGTTGGATCTGACTGCAGGCCGATCGGCGGGGCCACTCGATCGTTCGATCGACAATCAGATTAGCCGATTGCGCAGAAAGATTGAATTGGATGTGCTTCGTCCAAAGATCATAACGACCGTTCGAAATGGTGGGTATTGTCTGGCTGCCGACGCTGAGGTGCTTGACTGATGTGGGGGCCTTTCAACACGCTGCGCGTTCAATTGGTCATCTTGGTCGTAACGGCTCTGGCGGTGGCCCAAGTTATCAGCCTTTGGCTCTTTGTAGATGAGCGGAGCCTGGCGATCCGGGCCGCATTTGGGTTCGAAGCAGCCGGCAGAGCCGCGAATGTGGCGCGACTTCTCGAGGAAGCTCCACCGGAATTGCGCTCCTCAATCCTGCGGGCAGCTAACTCTCCACTAGTGCGCTTCGACATGTCGGATAAACCTACCGTGAAACACACTGACCATTCTGACGGCGGTGCGGTGGAGACGCGCATTAGAACCCTCTTAGGTGACAGCTATAGTCGAGATATTCGCGTTGAGTTGCACCAGATCGAAGGGCAAATTTTACCTCTGCCACACTTGTCTGTGGAAATGGCAGAGATGCATATGGCTATGATGCGCGGAGAGCTTTCCGCAGTCGAAATGAACCTTTCTATCGCGATTTCGGGCGGGCAGTGGCTGAATGTTGGTACGAGGTTTGAACGCCCGCCACTTCAATGGCCGCTCTTTTCGACGCTGACTTTTGCGTTGACTGCAGCAATGCTTCTTATTGTCGTGTTCTGGTTTTTGCTCACCCGACTAACTGGTCCATTGCAAAGACTTGCGAAAGCGACGGATGATCTCGGGAGAGGTGAAGACGTATCTGATTTGCCGATGTCAGGACCAAAGGAGGTGCGCGATCTTACCACGGCCTTCAATCGAATGCAGGATCGCCTGACTCGCTTCGTTGCCGACAGGACACGGCTACTGGCGGCGTTAGGGCACGATCTTCGTTCGCCGCTCACGGCGATGCGTGTTCGAGCAGAGATGGTTGACGAAGCTGAAACGCGCGAAAGTTTGGCCACTTCGATCGAGGAAATGCAAACCATGGTCGACGCTACGCTTACCTTCGCCCGCGGATTGACCGGGTCAGAGGACGCCATGGATGTGAATATAAGAGAGTTTCTCTCCTCGCTTCGCATTGATATGGTTGAAGAATTCGAGCTAAAGATAGGACCGAACGTTCTGGCACGCATTCGGCCGGGTTCTTTCCGCCGCGCACTGCGCAACGTCATCGAAAATGCCGTTCGCTACGGCGGCAGTGCGCGCGTGAGCTACACGGTTCGTGACAATGATCTTCTAATATTCGTTGATGACGACGGGGCGGGGATACCTCCGGTCGAGTTGGAACGTGTGTTCGATCCTTTCTACCGGCTAGAGGATTCTAGGTCTCTTGAAACGGGGGGGCATGGGCTTGGTCTGGCGATCGCTCGTACGATCTTCCGTGCTCATGGTGGAGATATTTCACTGGCAAATCTGGATGAGGGTGGAGTCCGGGCAACAATCGCGATTCCTCTCGCCGGGGATACCAATCAAGAAGAAGGAGAAAAATAAAATGCGAATTCTCAACGGTCTTGTCGTACTAGCTGCCTCTTTTGCGACGTCCGCTGCCCTCGCAGATCAGAGAAGTGACGGGCCATGGGGCTATGATCACATGATTTGGGGTGGCGGATACGGGATGTTTGGCGGCCTTATGATGTTGGTTTTCTGGGGAGTGGTTATTGCATTGATTGTTCTTGCGGTCCGGTGGTTCGCAGATGGGAAAGACGGGAACCGTCAACAGGATCCGATGGATATACTGAAGGATCGGTTTGCCAAAGGTGAAATCGACGAAGACGAATTCCAAAGACGAAAATCCATCCTCGAGAAATGAGACCCGTTCCCGTATTTACCGGCAACGCAACCGAAAAGTAGGAATTGGAAAACGATATGACGCCTGAACTCGGCCATTTCGCATTGGCGCTCGCGTTGGCGCTTGCGCTTGTTCAAAGCGTGCTACCGATATTGGGGGCGTCACGTGGCAATTTAATTTGGATGAGCTCCGCGCGGGCGTTGTCATTTGGACAGCTGCTTTTCGTCGGTTTGGCTTTTATCGCACTGATGCGTGCTTTTGTTATCAGCGACTTCACGGTGTTGAATGTCGCCGAGAATTCGCATTCCCTGAAACCGTTGCTGTTCAAAGTTGCCGGTACCTGGGGTAGTCATGAAGGATCGCTTTTACTTTGGGTGTTAATCTTGACTGCTTTTGGTGCGGGCGTGTCGATATTTGGGTCGAACATTCCAGCCCCCCTAAAAGCGCGGACCCTTTCGGTTCAAGCCTGGATTAGTGTCGGTTTTCTTTCCTTTATGTTGCTGACGTCAAACCCGTTTGACCGAATATTCCCGCCACCGGCCGATGGAAACGATCTGAACCCTCTTCTTCAAGATGTCGGGTTGGCGATGCATCCACCACTTCTCTATCTGGGTTATGTGGGCTTCTCGATTGTCTTTTCCTTTGCCGTTGCTGCTTTACTAGAGGGCAAGGTTGATGCGACCTGGGCACGGTGGGTCCGGCCCTGGACCCTGGCGGCTTGGATAAGCCTGACAGCCGGTATCGCGCTAGGCTCTTGGTGGGCTTACTACGAGCTCGGTTGGGGAGGCTGGTGGTTCTGGGATCCTGTCGAGAATGTGAGTTTCATGCCCTGGCTGCTTGGGACGGCGCTGCTACATTCGGCCATTGTTACCGAGAAGCGTGACGCGTTTAAAAGCTGGACGATACTTCTGGCAATCCTAACGTTTTCACTTTCGTTGCTGGGCACTTTTATCGTCCGCTCGGGTCTCTTGACTTCGGTTCACGCTTTTGCGGTTGACCCCGAACGCGGGCTCTACATCCTGATGCTTTTGGCGCTGTCGATCGGCGGTTCTCTTGCGCTATTCGCGTGGCGCGCTCCGATGATGGAACCCGGTGGTCTCTTCAAACCGGTTAGCCGCGAAGCAGGTCTGCTTTTAAACAATCTGATATTGGCGGCGGCAACAGGAACGGTGTTGTTTGGTACGCTTTACCCTCTCTTTCTCGAAGCTGTGACGGGGGACAAGATTTCGGTCGGACCGCCATTTTTCAACGCAGCGTTCATTCCGATGATGCTTCCCTTGGTTTTCGTTATGGGGCTTGGTCCGTTTTTGCCGTGGAAGAGAGCAGATTTGATAGGTGTATTCCAACGGCTTCGGTTCGTAGCCGTTCTTGCATTGCTGGGCTCCCTCGCCGCGTGGTACCTGAACACAGGCGGACCGGTTCTGGCCTATCTTTCCTTCCTCCTGGCTATCTGGCTGCTTCTCGCAACGATCCGGGAGTGGGCATTACGAATTCGGCTTTTCGATGTGCCCATTGGGGATGCGTTGCGGCGCGCACGGAATCTGCCGAGGGCGGCGCATGGTATGACAATGGCTCACGCTGGTCTCGCAGTTGCAATGTTCGGATTCATTGGATCTAGCGCCTGGAAGTCCGAAGAAGTGGTATTCGTTAGTCCTGGATCGAACATCTTCATTGCCGGTTTCCATGTAACTTTCGAAGGGGTTCAGCGACATCGTGGGCCGAACTATTTCGCCGATCGGGGTACATTGGTCGTACGGCGTGATGATCAAGTTGTAACAACGCTCTACCCCGAGCGCAGAACATACCCGGTGGCGCAAAGCTCAACCACAGAATCTGCGATCCGTTCTACCTTGGCTGGAGATCTCTACGCTTCGATCGCAGAACCTGCCTCAGAAAACGCTGAAGCAAACGGTGCCTGGACACTTCGCATCCTCTACGAGCCGCTGGTAAATTTCATTTGGATCGGCTCATTCATGTTGGTGCTCGGCGGCGGACTGTCGTTGTCAGACAGACGTCTACGTGTTGGTGCGCCTCGTCGAAGAACCGCTAACACAAAAAACACAGTCGTGGCGGAATAACGGATGAAACAAGCTCTCGCCTTTTCTCCTCTTGTTATCGCGCTGATCTTCGGAGGGTTCTTTCTATGGGGGCTCAGTCCCGATCGTGACCCGAAGGAGATACCTTCGGTCCTTATCGAACAGCCTGCGCCGGAATTCGTTCTTGAAGCGGTGGAGGGATTGGATACTCCGGGTCTATCGCGCCAAGATTTGAGCGGAGGTGATCGCCCTGTCGTGGTCAATGTGTTCGCTTCATGGTGCGTACCCTGTCGCGCAGAGCACGAGGTTTTAACCAATCTCGTCGAACGTGATGACATCCGATTGTTCGGCATCAATTACAAGGACAAGCCCGAAGACGCTGTGAGATGGCTTGCCAATCTCGGCAATCCATACGAGCGGATTGGCGCGGACTCTAACGGCAGGGCCGGAATCGAATGGGGGATTTCGGGCGTTCCGGAAAGTTTCATCGTCGGGCCAGATGGCACGGTTCTTTATCGCTATGTCGGGCCGGTGGTCGGCGAAGAGGCGGTAATGAAATTTCGTACAGCACTCATTCAAGCTGGTGCGCTCGAAGGAAGGAGCAACTGATGCAACGGTTCATAGTCCTGCTTGTCTTAACAGTCTTGCTGCCCTTATCAGGACACGCGGTCGAGCCTGATGAAATGTTGGCCGATCCTGCACTAGAGTCGAGAGCACGCGACATCTCGAAAGATCTGCGATGTGTTGTCTGCCAGAACCAAGACATCGACAGCTCGAATGCGGGCGTGGCACGAGATCTAAGGCTACTGGTTCGGGAAAGGCTGCTGAATGGCGATAGCAACAACGAGGTAATAGACTATGTCCGGGCGCGCTATGGCGATTATGTTCTTCTAAAGCCGCCCCTCAAACCTACAACGTACCTATTGTGGGTTGCACCATTTGTTTTGTTCTTCATAGCCCTGACCATTGGCTTGGGCATCATGTTGCGCAACAGGCGACCAAAAACAGTTCCAGAATTGACCGATGCGGAAGAACAGCAAGTTGCACGTTTCATAGAATCTAAGAAGTCCGGGGAAATATCATGATCTGGATCGGATTCTCATTGATGACCCTGACAGCGGTAATGTTTGCGGTTTGGCCGATTCTTGGAAAACGTGGATTTAAAGTCGAGACAGAGGATGGGGCGTCTGCAGTCCTGATTGACCAGCTCGAAGAAGTTCAACGAGACTTGGACCGTGGTTTGATCTCGGCAGATGAAGCTTCGGCAGCCCAATTGGAAATCAAGCGACGAATTTTGCGTTTGTCGCGCAAAACCGATCATTCGAAGCCACGACAACAGGGGGATGGGCACACGTCCATAGCCTTAGCTGCACTGTTCATTCCGGTATTCGCCGTAGGATATTATGCAATAAAGGGTGCCCCTGATATCCCAAGCCTTGCTTTCGCGGAACGTCAAGCCGATCAGGCGCAGGAGCAAGAGATCGGAGACCTAGCGCAAGGCCTTCTCAACCGGCTCACAAATGACCCGAACGGTGGTCCATCGGATGGCTGGATGCTGCTTGGGCAGACTTACATGCGCTTGGGAAAATATGGCGATGCAGTGCAGGCTTTTGAAATTGCGGCAAATCGAGGTGATGCCTCTTCTGCGACTTGGTCACGGTTGGGTGAAGCGCTGATCATGGAAGCGCAAGGGGTTGTCATGCCTCGTGCCAAGGCTGCGATTGACAAATCACTGGACTTGGATTCCACCAACCCGGCGGCAACTTTCTACAAAGCCCGTTCCTTGGAACAAGCAGGTGATGCATCCGGTGCGCACGTGTTGCTTGTGTCTCGACTAAACGAAGCCGACAATTTTGCCCCCTGGATGGAGTCATTTGTCGCTGAAGCAAACCGTATTGGTGCCAAAGTTGGCATCTCACCAATACGACTTCCAAATTTTGCACCAATGGTGGGCCCAGGGCCGTCGGCAGACGACGTAGCAGCTGCCGGGGACATGACAGAGGAGGATCGTGCTGCTTTTATCCGATCAATGGTGGATCGCTTGGCGAGCAGAATGGAAGGTGCGCCAGAAGATTTGGAAGGTTGGTTGAGACTGGCAAATGCCTACTCTGTGCTTGGGGAGACTGAAAAAGCCATATCCGCCTATGAGAACGCGAGAGATTTGCTGAAAGATACCCCAGAAAATGAACCTAGACGTTTGAATGTCGAGCGCGCTCTATCGGATTTAAAGCAATTACGGCCTTGAGATGCCGTGGATTTCTGAATGGTTGTTGGTCGATGTCGGCTCTTGCGGCAGCAAATCCATTGTAGGTTCACGACGCGTTGATTCTCGAAAGTGAGTTATCGAAGAATTTCCACCTCGCGGAAACCTCTTAAATTCAAAGCCGTACGAGGAACTGAAAGGATAAGCTAATGAGCGGTTCCGCTAAAGGTTCATATGATATAAACAATGCTGAACACGTTTGCGCTTTGCACCTTGATATCCGACGGATCGGCCGAGGGTTTTGCCCAATATGCGAATGCCCTTTGGTACCGGCACAATGGCCGTCATACCTGAGTGAACCTAAAGCATTTCGCAGATGTATGCGCCGGATTTGGCTCTACTGTATTAGCTTGGGCAGGCAACAAGACCTATAGGTGGGCGGGAATGCCACTGGCTTCTTAATTTCGGGGATGCTGACCTGATCCCAAAAAATTGTAATCGGGTCAATTCTAATTCGATCTGGCACCGCGTTCGTTTCAAAAGGTTTATCGAGACCCGTTTGCGGAACGGCCTATTTCGGTGCAACCGCTACAGGAGACTTGAGACGGGCCTCTTCCAGAGCCTGGAGAATGGCAGATGACGACAGGGTCTCTGACAAGACGATGCCGTCCGGAGCACCGGGACCATAGACGGCATTAAATGGAATGCCAAATCTGTTGAATGTTTCTAGGTAACGCGAAATTGCCTCGTCGGGTCGCGTCCAGTCTGCTTGCATCCGTGTAACCTCATCGCTTCGAAGCGCAGACAGGACGGGATCACGGTCAAGCACCAACGCCTTGTTCGCTTTGCAGGTAAGGCACCAGTCAGCGGTAACATCGACGAAAACAACCTCTCCTCGAGAGACCAGTCGTGCGATCTGGGCGCGATCAAATGCAATCCAGTCATGGATATCTGGTTTCTCTTGAACAATATTGGGGTGTGGCAGCATGGCCGCTGCAATGATTGGAAGAACCGCGAAAAGGCCCGTTCCATACCAGCGAAGTTGAGTCACCCTCTGACCGAAGGACAACACTAAGACCAAACCCGTTAACGAAGCCGCAACAATAACGGCAACTTTCGTACCCGCAACCCCTACGAGAACCCAGAAAAGCCAAATCGCAGTGGCGGCCAGAAGCGTGGCCAGCACTAGTTTCAAACCGATTATCCATCTGCCAGGCTTTGGTAAATAGGCAACCAAGCGAGGTGCTGCCGCGACGATCAGATAAGGCAGTGCAAGACCCAAACCCATAAATGTGAACACGACAAGAAGATCAACTCCGCGCCCTGCCAAAGCGAATGCGATTGCGGTACCGAGGAACGGCGCAGAGCACGGCGTCGCCATGACGGCACCAAACATTCCTGTAAGAAAATCAGCGACATATTCGTGCCCCCGACCTGCGTTGGCGAGCCGCGTTTGCAAGCGTGACGGCAGAGATATTTCGAACAGCCCCAAAAGGTTGGCGGAAAACACCGACAGAACGATCAGCATCAAAGCCAGAAATACGGGACTTTGAAATTGAAGCCCCCATCCGACAACTACTCCTAAGCGCTGAAGCGCGAAGAGTATTGCGGCAAGGCTCCACATGAATACCATGACCCCTGCGGCTGCCGCAAGAAACCCCCTACGCTGTGCCAGTTGATCTCGGCCTTGCAGTTTAAGGGCGGACGATAGCTTGATTGAGAGAACCGGAAGCACGCATGGCATGACGTTCAGGATCAACCCGCCAAGGAATGCTACGAGCGCAATCCATACAATCTGGTCGATACCTGGGGCTAAAACGTCAAAACGAAACGGTGGTGCGGGCGGTATTCCAACCCGCTCGGGCGTCACGGTAAAGGCACGGCCCGAACTATCAGTTACGGTGAGAATTTGGTTCTCGGAGCGAGTGTTATCATGCGACAACACTGGAAACCGCGCCCATAGAATCCGCCCACCGTCACCCAATCGAATATCGGGCTTTCCAAGAGCTGTTCCCGCACCGAGTTCGGGGAACACGTCAGGTTCTTCAAAAGGTAGGCTTGAACGCAACGATACCGTCAATTCAGTGTAGTTTTCATCTAGATGTACAGTGGCAGACGATAGCCGAGCGTCTTTTCCTTCGACGGGTACCCGCGCTAGGAAATTGCTGATCCTCATGGCACTGTCTCCGTCAATCCCTGTTCCCGACGGGAATGACAGATTCAGCGAAAAATCCTGAGGGACGCAGACTTCCGAACAAACAAGAAGAGAAACCTTTGCATCGAAGGTGACTGGCTGGCCGGGCTGCTCCAATTGAACTTGCAGAGGTAAGACGATCTCGTCGCTGTAGCCGAAATTCTGGATCCCGAAAGCGGTGAACCGAATTGGTGCTGGCCACAAGACCTCAACATTCTCAATATTTTCAGACCCGCTCCAGTCGATTTGCGGTGGAAGCCCAACTTCCCCTGGCGAGCGCCAATAGGTTTTCCAACCTGCGCCAAGGACCAGATCCAAACCTGCGATGATTGTGGAGGTGTCCTGAGCGACTGCATCCTGTACGCTGATCAACTTGGCGCTCACCGCGGGTGTCGAAACCACTTCGGAAGTCTTTGCCCAAGCCGCATCTGGGGTTTGTGCGCCGAAACCCAAGCAAACGACTGCTGCCGATATTATCGTTCGGAGCATTCGATATTTCAGCATATGCCATTCCACATAACGATGACTTTACCGATATTCAGAGGTCATATAAGAGAAATTCTGGGCCTCTGAAATGAGATATCCTTGACGGCCGTTCTCGCACGAAATGGCTTGTATGGTGCTGGAACCTGGCCCCTTTATTGTGCATCCATCCGGAACAGTTCGCTTGGCGACTTTCGATGAAACCGCCAAGCTGTTTTGTTCGAAACATTCAGAAAGGGACGCGGAGCAACCGCTAACTGCAAGTCCCAACAAGCCAGCCAATATGGTAGGCCAACGTCTTTTCAATTCAAAGATCCTAACGTAGTGGGTTTTCCGCTCGCTGGTCTGTAAGTAGCGGAATCGGTTTGATCTGCTCTTCGCTTTCCGAAGATTTTTGACAGGATTTCCCCATCATCTTGTGCATCACGAGGTGTGCTCCGACACAAAGTACGAGCGGCATGAAGGCCGCTGAATTGCTCCAAAGGCCCGCTATCGTTCCTCCGGCTAGGAAAAATCCGGCGATAGGAAGAAGCATTACGGCGCAACAGGCCATCATGCCGTATTGCATTAGTCTGGAATGGCCTGAACCCGTGTGACCTGACAATTTATTCATTTGTTCCTCTCAAGATATCTCTGATCGCCCCGTTTTGGAGGCTTCTTGCGCGGTAAGGTCAAGGATACATTTGGTTACAAATCTCACCGCCTTGTCAGATTGATGTTGGACGGTTTTTCAGTAGAAAATCGTGGGAAACCGGCAGAATGAATCCAAAATCTGGAGGCTAGAAATGGCCAAGTCTCGAACCAACGATATCAACCGGCGAGCTGTACTAGTCGGAGCGTCTGCATTTCTGGCAACCCCTGCATTACTCCATGCGCGGGAATCCGACGTTGTTCATGGAAATATTTCCGCTTTTTCACTACATGATTGGCGAGACCATTTCGACCGGTTGGGCAAAGGGATTCTTCTGTCTGATACAAGCGCCAAGGTGCTTCAGCATTGGACTGCGGATGGAGAGTTGCGACTTTATCCAACCTCCGTCCCAACGACAGACGAATTGACGCGACGTGGTTATACTGAAGTAGTCGAAAAGAGAGAGAACCCCGGTTGGGCACCGACACCTTCAATGCGGGAGCGTAATCCTGAATGGCCAGCCTACATAGAAGGGGGCGACCCTGCCAATCCATTGGGCACACGGGCGCTTTACCTTTCGTGGCAATATTATCGAATTCACGGGACTCAGGACACACGCAAGATCGGGCGCCGGTCATCGAACGGCTGCATCGGTCTGTACAATGAACAGATCGAAGAGGTTTATGCTCGGGCGCCTGTCGGAACCCAGGTAAAACTCATCTGAAAAGTCGGGGCCCGAGAGGGATGAAAGTTAAAAATGAGAAAAAGTAGTATTTTAGTTGGCGGAATGCTCGTGATCGGGCTGGCAGTGGTCGGATGGAATTATTCACAACCCGCGCCGGAAACTCAGGCCCACTCCATGGTGCCCCCAGACACAACTGCAATCGCACAGGGTGCTCCGATAGTAGATGTGAAACTGCCGAGCGAATTCTCAGCCGAGGCTCAAATCGGGATGCGGGGCTTCGAAGCGTAGTGTGCAGCTTGCCACGGAGCGAACGCAGCAGGTCAAAATGGTGTTGCGCCACCGCTCGTTCACAAGATCTATGAGCCAAGCCACCACTCAGATGCGGCGTTCGTGATGGCCGCAAAGAACGGAGTAAGGGCACATCATTGGAAATTCGGCAACATGCCACCGGTCGAAGGCCTCACACAAGCTGATGTGAAATACATTGCGCGTTATGTTCGTGAACTACAGCGAGAAAACGGGATCAGATGATGCTTTTCCCGGGGAAGAAATACCTGGATTTCTGGCTTCGCGCCTTCGCGGTTTCCTCGCTGGTTATATTCTTAGCGTTCCCAGAAGTCGTTCGAGCTCACCCCGGAATTGAAAGTGTCGCTTCAAAACACGAGAAGTCTCACGATAATACGCATGAGTCGAGCCTTGCAGAGTTTTCTCGGCATTGTCATCCTGGGTTAGATTGTTTTGTCTCTGCGATATTGGTGTGGCAACCGACCACCAAGATTATGAATACGGTAACGCGCGTCCCGTTTGTCACCCACAAACATCTGCGCGAAGGCCGGCCGACATCGTTCGAACCACCGCCTCCCCGCATAAGGTCCTGATCTCAAACATCTAAAAGATAACCGATTGAGGACCAAACCGATGAAATATCCCACTGTACTTGCGGCGCTGCTTGTCACATCAACTGCGCTCGCCGCTTATGCTCATGGTGGCGCAACCGGAATCGTTAAAGAACGGATGGATGCTATGAGCGCAATGGGCGAAGCCGTGAAGGCTATCACCCCGATGATGCGTGGTGAGACCGCGCTCGATCCTGACGAAGTGCGGTCAGCGGCTGTGACGATTGGTGATCATGCTGGCACCGGTCTCATTGAACTTTTTCCGGAAGGCAGCGGTGGCGCTCCTTCGGAATCCAAGGATGCCATCTGGACCAATTGGGACGAGTTTTCTGAACTGGCTGATCGGCTCGAGACCTACGCAGACGGTTTGGCCAAGGCCGCCGAAAATGGCCTGATGCCAAGCAATCAGGCTGGTATGTCATCGACCACCATGATGGGCGGCAGCTCAATGATGGGTGCAGGAAGTGCCATGATGGGTGGCGGTAATACTTCGATGGCTATGGGTGCGAACGATATTGCGGGTATGCCAGTGGATGCTGCCTTTGCGATGGTTAGTCAGGTTTGCTCTGCCTGCCATACGCAGTTTCGCGCGGAGTCGAAGTAGGATGCGGAAGACTGTTTTACTTTGCACAGGAGTAGCGTTCTTTGGCCTCGTGGGTCTTGGGACACTTGCTGCCTGGCCTATTGGGCTGGAACCCGAATCCATCGAGCTTGTCGGGGACGTTGAGCGCGGTGCCTATTTGGCGCGCGCAAGTGGTTGCATCGCGTGTCACACCAATTTTGAGGAAGGTGGTGCTCCGCTTGCGGGTGGTGTGAAACTTGATACGCCATTCGGTGCGCTCTATTCCGCAAATCTGTCCAGCGATCCCGAACACGGCATCGGGAACTGGACGATTGGGGAGTTTGCAAAAGCCGTTCGACAGGGTATCTCGCCTGATGGAGAGCCCTACTACCCGGCATTCACCTACCCGTTCTATGCAAACTTTTCCGATCAGGATATCGCAGATCTGTGGGCCGCTTTTCAAACAGTCCCGGCCGTGCCAGAACCGGCACCAGACCATCGCATGGCATTTCCGTTCAACCAACGATGGGGCCTGAAACTTTGGCGTGCCGCGTTTCTCGAACCACCTCATACGGACCCGATCGAAGGCAACGGATCTCTTTGGAATCGCGGTCGAGAACTTGTCGAAGGAGCAACGCATTGTGCGGCTTGCCACACGGGCAGAAACTTTCTTGGTGCTCGTAACTCTGACGACGAACATTTTGCAGGGAACCCGACTCTACCCGGAGGTAACAAAGCACCAGCAATTGATCATGAAACGCTCCAGTCTCGTGGTTGGACGGTTGAAGCGCTCGCATTTGCGCTGAAAACCGGCGTCACACCCAACGGGGACGCGTTTGGCGGTTCTATGGGTGAAGTGGTGCTTCAGGGGACGCAATTCCTAACGGAAGAGGATCGCCGCGCCATCGCTACCTACCTGATGGATGATCATACCGGCGGTTGATTGGATTGCGGGCGGTTTCATACCGCCCGCAAATATGAAGAGAAAGATATGAAACAAACACGACGAGAAATTCTACAAGCGGGTAGCGCGGCGGGTTTGTTGGGGGCACTACCGATAGCAGGATTCGCAGGATCGGGTGCGCCAACAGAGATGAGGGCGCAGCAAAGCAGCGTGCAGTTGGCACCGGCGCAATTTCCGCAAACCAATATCTGGGGATATGACGGTCAAATGCCCGGGCCAGTGATTAGGGTGAAGCAGAGCGGGCAGGTTGAGAGACGTTTTGTAAACGACTTACCGCAAGCGAGTTCGATCCACTGGCATGGGGTTCGAATTGATAATGCGATGGACGGCGTCACAGGTCTTACGCAGGAGGCCGTAGAGCCGGGGGAAAGTTTCGACTACAATTTCAGTGTACCCGATGCTGGAACGTACTGGTTCCATGCTCACAACCGTTCTGTCGAACAAGTTGCAAGAGGATTGTACGGTGCGTTGGTTGTCGAAGAGCACGTTGCACCAGAGGTCGATCGCGACGAAGTACTCATTCTAGATGACTGGCTTCTAAATCCTGAAACGGCTCAGATCGACCTTGAGTTCGAGGCACCCCATGATCGCAGTCATGCAGGTCGACGAGGCAATTTCATCGCGACCAATGGAAGAGCCGATTACCAACAATCGGTCAAACGTCATGAGCGACTTCGTCTCCGCCTTATCAACGCCGCCAATGCGCGGATTTTTGAATTGGCTCTCTCTGGGATGGAGGGTTGGGCAATGTCGTATGACGGCATGCCGCTGGAGTTCCCCGAAAAAGTAGACCGTAACTTTTTGCTTTCACCAGGACAGCGCGTGGATCTCATTGTTGATATCATTGCAGAACCCGGTGAAACAGCTCACCTCGTTCGTATTGACGACCAGAGAGGCATTTCTCAGGCACCCTTTAAGGTCGATGGTGAAGCAACAGCAACCAGGCGTCCCTCGCCAGCTCCTCTGCCACCCAACCCCAATATGGAGATAGGTGGCGTCGATACTGCAAAACGGCTTCGCCTGAACATGGAAGGCGGTGCGATGGGACAACTCAATACCGCCATTCTGGAGGGTGAACAAAAATCTTTCCGACAACTCGTTCAGGCCAACCAGTTTTGGGCGTTCAACGGAACGGTTGGCATGACGGAGTATCCATTTGCACAGATGACACGTGGTGAAACCGCTAGGTTGGAAATCTACAATGACACCTCGTTCCCGCACGCGATGCACCTTCACGGGATGCATTTCAGAGAAATTTTCAAAGATGGTTCACTAGGCCCGCTACGAGACACTTTCTTGATGTTTGGCGGTGAGACACGAGAAATCGCGTTTGTAGCACACAATCCAGGAAAGTGGCTTTTCCACTGCCATATGCTTTCACACGCGGCCTCAGGTATGATGACGTGGGTTGAAGTATCATGAAAAAAACAGCCATCTTGTTAAGTACATCGATTCTAACCCTCATGGGGGCAACAAGTTGGGTTGTGTCGCAGGATACCGGTTCCCTTGCCGTAAAGGCACCTGCCGATGCAGACATTGGAGTAGGCAAAGCGCTCTACGGCGAGTTTTGCGCGTCTTGTCATGGCGAAAACCTTGAAGGTCAGCCCAACTGGCGATCTCCAGGGGAAGACGGACGCCTACCCGCCCCACCGCACGACAAGACAGGACACACCTGGCATCACCCTGACAGTATGCTCTTCACCTACACGAAATCGGGTGGGAAGGCGGCATTGGCCAGCCAGGGAGTTGAGTTTGACAGTGGGATGCCGGGCTTTTCTGAAGAACTGAGCGACGACGAAATTTGGAATGTCCTTGCGTATATTCAATCGACCTGGCCGGAACGCCATCGCCAAATTCAGTCGGAGCGCACAAGGTTCGACAATCAAAGGGAAGGTAACTGAGATGAAATTCAAATCTGGAGCATGTGGGCTAGTGTTGGCAGCCCTGACGCCGTTTGCGGCTATAGCAGATGGCCTAGACGAAGCACGGGTAAAGGAGCTGGTGCTCGAGACAATCCGCGCCAACCCTGAGATCGTAATGGAAGCCGTAGCGATTTTGGAGAAGCGACAGGCTGATGCCCAAGCTATCGCTCAGAACGCAGTCCTGAACGACCAGAGAAACGCTCTGGAGCAAGATCAAAATGCGCCTGTACTTGGGAACCCGGACGGAGATGTGACGATCGTAGAGTTCTTCGACTACAACTGCCCCTATTGTCGGAATGCAATGCCAGAGGTGCAAGGCTTGCTTGATGGGGATTCCGGCGTCCGGCTTGTCTACCGCGAGTGGCCTATCTTGGGGGATGGATCCGTCTTCGCAGCCAAGGCCGCTTTGGCAGCCCGCAAGCAGGGTAAATACGAAGAGTTTCATTGGGCGATGATGGGCATGAATGGTCGCGCCCAGGAACCATCTGTTCTGCGCGTCGCTGAAGAAGTCGGTCTGGACATCGATCAGCTTCGTCGCGACATGGAAGCGCCGGAAGTGGAGGAGCATATCGCAACTTCCATGCGCCTGAGCCGAGCTCTCGGTTTTAGCGGCACACCGTCATTCGTGATTGGTGATGCTTTGGTGCCAGGATTTGTTGAACAAACCAAACTTGAGGAGCTTGTAGGGCGAGCCCGGACAGAAAACGAATAACGGAATGTCCCATGGCTGCGCGCAAGTTAAAAATATCGCCGGAGCGCACTTTGCTGAAAGTGCAGCAAAGAACGCATAGTAGTAAGGAATTTAGAGAATGATCACGCGACGCGGCGTTCTTTCCGGCATTGGCGCTAGCGCGATTTCTACCGTTATCCCCAATATTTCCTCGGCAGCGACTTTGGGCACCTTCCTCGCGATGCCACCGCTATTGGATTCGACCCGCACGGGTAGATTTCGGTTGGAAGCGCAATCTGGGCGAACCAACTTCCTTGGTCAAGCAGCGACGGAGACTTGGGGCTTCAACCAATCCTATCTGGGACCGACCATTCGTATTGCGAACAAAGCTTCGGTCCAAGCCGAAGTCGAAAACAACCTAAGCGAGGAAATTTCTGTCCATTGGCACGGCATGATCATCCCAGGCGATGTCGATGGTGGTCCACACCAACCCATTGCATCCGGCTCAACTTGGTCCCCGGAACTACCTATAGATCAGGCTGCAGCTACGATTTGGTATCACACTCACATCCATGGTGAGACCGCGCGACAGGTATATAAAGGCCTAGCGGGGGTCCTGCAGCTGAGCGACGGACTGGACGATGAAAGAGGCTTACCGTCGAAATATGGGCTAGACGATCTAACCCTCGTCCTACAGGATCGGCGTTTCGACCGGAACGGCCGTATGGATTATAGCTTGTCTATGCCAGACCAGATGATGGGGTTCCTCGGTGATACTATTGTCGTCAATGGTCAAGTCGGTGCGACGGCAGTTGTTCCGAAAGGTATCGCGCGCCTTCGCCTTCTAAATGGTTCAAATTCCAGAATTTACGGACTTACAATGTCCGACAATCGCCCCATGCACTTGATCGCCGCCGACGCTGGCCTGCTTGACCGCCCCATCGAGCTCGACGACTTAACGATCGCGCCAGGTGAACGCTACGAAGTTCTGGTCGATTTCAGCAATGGGAGAGACGTGTCTTTAGTCAGTCGACAAAACACAAACACAGCTATGATGCGACGAACCCGTACTTCCGGGTCTTCATTTGAAATTCTTCCGTTCAAAGTCGACACTGCGCTAAGCGCGCGTATTGCCAAGTTGCCCCAAGACCTCGGCGGTTCGCGGCCCGACATGGACCCATCGAGCGCAAAAGATCGCAGAGTAACTTTGGACATGCAGATGGGGCCGGGGATGATGATGCGCCGAAGTTCGAACCGGTTTTCAATCAACGGCCAACCATTTGATATGCAACGTATGGATTTCACAATTCAGCGCGGGACTTTGGAACGATGGTCTGTATCGGCAGATATGATGATGCACCCGCTCCACGTCCATGGAGTCAAGTTTCAGGTGCTCAGCGAAAATGGTCGTGCACCGAGCCTACAGAATTCTGGATGGAAAGACACAGTCCTTATCGATGGTCGCGTGGAACTGTTGATGAAGTTCGATCAACCTGCCAGCGAATCTCTACCGTTCATGTTTCATTGCCACATCCTCGAGCATGAGGATAGCGGCATGATGGGTCAATTTTCAGTTGTTTAACACATGACCGGCGTCGCCAAATCCGATGTTTCATCGTAGATCAATTCTGTCTGGATCACCGCGCGCTCCGGCACGGCTGCATCTCAGATCAAAACAAAAGCGGGCTGCCTTCTAAGCATAATCTGACAAAGTTCGGGCTATTTACCGCTTTGGATCACTCCTACCCAAGAATCTGGAGCTTTCGGGTCCTGCATAGTTAGGAATGTATAGCGGGTATCCTGCCAAGTTTTGATCCGGTTGGTTAGGTTATCCAGCACCTTATCGCCTTGATCAGTTCGCACCACCAACACAGCATGTCCGTTACGCTTTCTATCCAGAACATTTGCAATGAGAAGGCGCTCAGGTGTGATCCCAAGTCGGATCAGCTCCTTTTTCTTCAAAAGCGCGAAGTCCTCACAATCGCCACCCCGACGAGTTGGCAGAGACCAATAGTCAACCCGGCGATACTGTGCTTGGTCCGACACCGGCCGCGTTTTGCGATTAACAGCGAGATTCACTTCGTTAATGAGTTTCATATCTCGGGCGGAAAGAGAAGCCTTGCTGCCGCTGGATGCACACGCCCAATTGTAGCGGTTGCACATGTCATTTGCGGCTTTGGGTGTTGGCACCGAGAACTTGGCGGTTAGAAACGCACCAGCATTGGCATGCGCGGGCAAGACCAAAGCGAAAACCGCACAAGCAACCAAGGCACCAACTGCAACCATCTTCACAAAGGCATTTCTACTCTCTTCCATCTGTCGACCTCTTGTCATCAAAGTTGCTCTTTCAAGCCAGCTAGAGTCAGCCTTTAACCCAATTGAAACGGGTGCTCTTTCTGGCATGTTCTGATCCAAAAATTTGGCGAGTTTCTGCCGTAGTCCTGCGGGCAATTGCCTAGACGCGCCCGCGGAGACTCTCTGTATTCTTCTGAATTTATCTTTGTTGAATCCGGCATAAATAAGAGCAGAGGGTGACAATAATTCGGTTTAAACAATCGGATTTGCACCCAGAGGCTCGGCAGCCAACAAGACAACGAAAGTGGCGAAATCGTCGCTCCAATTTGTCTCGCTTCTTGGGTGGCGAACGTCCAACACGTTCATATTTGCGGACGGAAAACGACCGCTTCGACAGTCGACGCAATTGTCACTTGTGTAGAGGCTGTGTCGAAGCGGTCAGCGACAGCTCTAGAACTGTGTTGGTTGAGCTGCGACTTAAAAAATAGAAGGATCAACCTGCATTTTTTTTGCGAATTCTGCCGGCGTTGGTGAATACTGGAAAGCGACTCAGCCAAAGTTTTGGACGAAAAATGCGCAAATCGATTCTGTTTTCCGTGAGCTTAGTTTTTTTGACGGCATGCGGTTCAAGTGCAACACGGGAAGGAGGATTTCTTCGCGAAGTCCCCGAAGAAGTCGCCAAACTGGCTGCGCCAAATCAGAACCTAAATGCCGTTAAGTTGTTGGAAGAAGATGGTTGCTACTGGTACCAGCACGTCGGCCCGGTAGAGACGACATTGCTCCCTCTGCTAAGTCAGCGTGGGAGCCGTATCTGCATCAAAAAACAGACTTAGACGCAAAGGCTGGCTCAAGATTGTCATTGATCAGCTATGCGAGACTAGACTGCCTTCCGGCGGGTAGAGGAACGCCGTGGAGCCAACATCCACTTGATCGTAAAGTCCAATTATATGGGCCATTACCATCCGCACACATCCTGAGCTTGCACGACCGCCGATCGAACGGGGGAATGGTGTGCCGTGAATGCGAAGATATGTGTCTCGATTTCCCTTAAAAAGGTAAAAGGCTCGTGATCCCAAAGGGTTTGTCGGGCCGCCATCCATACCATCGGCAAACTTTTCATAGGTTTGAGGTTCACGTTCAATCATTTCATCGGTCGGACGCCAAGTAGGCCATCTCCGTTTGAACCGGATGGTGTATGTCCCAGGTTCGTAGAGATTCCCCTTTGCGATCGCAACTCCGTACCGCATCGCGGTACCATCGGAATTTATATAATAAAGGTACCTTGCAACAGCATCGACATGGATATCCCCGGGCCGCAAGCCATCGTTCGCCTCGACCAGTTGGGGAAGAAATCGTCTGTGAAATCCCCAGGGGTTTGACGTGCTTGGGTCATAATTGGTCGGGGTCACCCTCGCGTCCCACCTCGTCCACATGCTTCGATCCGAGATCGGCTTGCGCACAGAATCATCGTCGCTAGCTTCTTCAGAGTTCAGTGGATCGACCAAATCTGCTGTTTGAGCCCAAGATACTCCCGCGAGCGGTGCTGAAAAAAGGGCACTGGTCGATGATATGAAATGCCTTCTGGTCAGCATGTAAAATCCCTCAAGCGCGATCAAAGGAAAACCACCTCGAAAGGCCCCGCGCCTTCTAGTTAGCAGCAATCGGACACGTGACTGCCAGTCACAATCGCGTGGGTTCTGATTGGCAGGTGGATTTCTGTAACCAGAATGCACCATTTGTTTCCCGAGCAAATGCCGTTTTGCCGGATGAATGCCAGTCGTACGACGTTGCCACAAGCTCAAAGGGGGTCAGACCAAGACTTGATAGTGCGATACGGTAGGTTATCGGTGAAGCCCCTTCACCGAATTGGTTTGCTCGATACTCACGAAAAGTTGGGCCAAGAAAGAAAATCCGCTCGAACACTATTCATCAACTCTTTGACCTGAATCATTGCCCACGAGAAGGAAAATCCTAGATTAACATAAGTATGTGGAGCAACTCATGATCGGAGTAAATGAAATTCGGCAATGCTGGCTTCCTCGCATAGGCGCGGTGGTTTTGCTTTTGTCATTTTTCATTGCAACATTGCTTTCAACCGCCCACCAAATCGACTTCAACCGACACAATCTAAGTTCGGGCTACGAGTTGGCGCAGCAAGATTTAAGCGAGCCCGTGGGAACCAAAGGCACAGAGATTGCAACAATCGCTTCTTGCGCAACCGGCCTCATTTGCCATGTCCAGTTGGCACTTATCACGGAACTCGCCATCATAGATGAGGCGGCGTTTCTAACGGGGTTGTGGCGACCCGATCCGGGAGAAATACTCGTGGGTCAGGTTGTTGAAGTTGTAACCCCACCGCCGCTACTCGTGCGCGCCTGACGCGCACATTGGACCGAGTTTGGTCCACTCACCCCTAAATTTGTGTGCGCCAGACCGCCGGCAGATGGCCGAGTCGTAGGCGGATATTTGCGCCATTCCCAAAGGCCCATTCCGGATCCGAATCCTCCTTGATCCGGAGAGCGAAACATTATTCCGATCAGGAGCCTTCAATGGAAATTAAACATAAAACCACACTAATGGTCGTATTCAGCGCGTTCTTGAGCACCGTCGCACAGGCCGAAACCGTTCGGGTCTTCATCCCCGAAGGCAGCGCCGACGCAATCCGTGTCGTAGAGGCACAATCTGGAAAAATGATCGACCGCATACCGCAGATCGATGCTGTTCACGGCTTGGCAGGGCACAAAAATGCTTCGTATTTGGTTGCCGGAAGTTACAGCGAAATTGACCGCAAAGATGTCACTTCTACGTCGAAACCCGCCTCTGTCAGTGCAGATGAACATGCAGCGCACCATAGCAAACCGGACAATCGGATCGGCCCGGCCGACGCAGGTATCAGCCTTTTGAGTATCATCGACGCCGACAAAGGGGATTTGATCCGCCGAATTGAGGTGCCCGGCGCCGTTCACCATGTTGCAATTGCACCCGACGGGCGTAGTGCCATTGCTACGCATCCCAACGGTGACGGAATCTCGGTGATCGATCTTGAGGCGTTCGAACTTATCGCCTGGGTCCCGACCGGACCAATGCCCAACTATGTTGTCTTCGGCGAAGACAGCGACCTTGCCTATGTTTCCAATGCAGGCAATGGAACAATAAGCGAAGTTGATCTCGTGACTGGCATTGTCCGCCGAAACGTGATCGCGGGTGAAGCGCCCGAGCATCTTGCGATAAGTTCCGATGGAGGCACTCTCTTCGTTGCTGACGCAGACATCGGGCGGGTTGTCGAAATCGAGCTATCAACCGGCATGGATTTGCGCACCTTTGAAATCGGAGGTGAGATCCATGGATTGGATCTGTCCGAAGACGAAACACACCTGTTTGTTGCCGCAAAAGAGACCGATCGCGTCCTGTCGATTGACCTTCAGGCGGGCAAGATTATCAGCCGCGCACTCTCCCCGGCACCCTATCACCTGACCACAATTCCCGGGACAGGAACAATCTATGTCTCGAGCCGTGACGAGCCCAAAGTCTGGATCGTCGACGCAGTTTCTCTGGCTGCTATCAGCGAAATCCCCATCGAAGGCGAAGGCCATCAAATGGTGGTTCGGCACTGACCCGATATCGGTGCGTTGCCGCGGGCCCAATAGGAGGTTCTCGAAATGCTAGCTTTTCTATATTTCATCGTCGTAGCAGTCGCGATCTTCGCAGTTCTTCGGCTCAGCTGTGGCCCTTGTGTTTTGGGGCGCATCGAATCTCAAGACGGTGGGCCGGGCCATCTGCTTCCTATTGTCCCTATGGGATGGGCACTTAGCCTATTTCTCGTGGCGACGTACTTGGTATGCATCGCGTTTGATCTGATCTTTCCACAATACGCCATGTACGAGGTCTGGGCACCGCTTCTACCGGGGTTCGTCTGGTTGACGCCGTTGTCTTTCTTTGTTGGCCTAGTCGAGAGCGCCCTCTACGGCTGGTATGTAGCGCTTGTCTTCGGTGGCCTCTACAACGTTGCTTTGTCGTGGAGGATGCAGGCGTGACACGGCTGAGTTATCCGACGCTACGCTTCCTCGGTGCCGCCGGCACCGTGACTGGCTCACGCTATCTTGTCGAGCGGGGGCAGCGGCGCATTCTGGTTGATTGCGGACTGTTTCAGGGATTTAAGCAATTGAGGCGCCGCAATCGGAAACCTTTTCCAGCGCGACCAAATACAATTGACACTGTACTATTAACCCACGCCCATCTGGATCACTCTGGCAATCTACCAGCTTTGATACGTGCGGGATTTCGTGGCCGAGTGCTTTGTACACCGGCCACGAAAGAGCTGTGCGGTCTAATCCTGCCCGACAGCGGACATCTTCAAGAAGAGGAAGCGAAATATGCGCGCCGCAAGAAATACTCGGAGCACAAAAAGCCGAAACCGCTCTACACATTAAAAGATGCGAAGGCAGCGTTAAACCAATTCGACACAATCAACTTTGCAGAGCCCATCGATTTGGGCGACGGGGTTCGTGCAGAGTTCATTCCAGCCGGACACTTGCTTGGCGCGGCGCAGATACGGTTGATGATTGACGGAATTGCCGTGCATTTCAGCGGCGACCTGGGTCACGGCAAGGATCCGCTGATGCGGGCGCCGGTGCCATTCGACGGGGCAGATGTGCTGGTCTGCGAGTCCACTTACGGAAACCGCAAACACCCTGAGATCGACCCGGAGGCGGAACTGGTGCCAGTGCTAAAGCGCGTGTTCGCACGCGGTGGTACCGTTTTGATTCCTTCCTTTGCCGTCGGGCGCGCTCAGGGGCTGATGTATCATGTCGCGCGTCTGATGAAGCGCGAGGAAATCCCGTATGTCCCGGTTTACCTCAACAGCCCGATGGCCGTCGACGCAACCGATATCTACCACCGTCACCATGACGAGCATCATGTCAGTTGGGAGGACTGCGTGAACATGTTCCGCGTAGCTAAACGCGTGAACACAGTAGAGCAGTCAAAAGAACTCAATACCCGGCGAGGGCCAATGATCATTATCTCGGCTAGCGGGATGCTCAGCGGAGGTCGCATTTTGCATCACCTTCTCAGTTTCGGTGGAGACCGGCGAAACGCGATTATTCTGTCCGGGTTCCAAGCGGGCGGCACCAGAGGGGCGAAGCTTGCCGCAGGCAGTCAGTCTTTGCGAATTTTCGGGCGGGAACGCCGGATCGACGCCGAGGTTGTGCAACTCGAATCCTTCTCGGGTCATGCGGATGCCGACGAAATCCTGAACTGGATGAATGCTGGATCGCCACCACGCATGACCTATCTGACCCACGGCGAACCGGAGGCCGCAGACACGTTGCGAGGTCGCGTCGCTCACGAACTGGGCCGCAGGGTTCGCGTCCCTGAGCACCTAGAAAGCATTCGTTTGGACACGCCAAAATGACCCGTAGTCACAACGCCCTATTCTTGATGCCTGCCGGGATCGACACCTACCAGCAAGCCGTCGTCTACATGCGCGAGGATTGCGCCCTTTGTCATTCGGAAGGCTTTTCCGTACACACGCGCATTGAAGTCGAAGTTGGCGAAAAGCGGACAATTGCTACGCTAAATGTGGTCACTGGAGGTGAGTGGCTACCGCCGGCAACTGTCGGGCTAAGCGATGCGGCTTGGGACGCACTGACACCAAAGCCCGGAGAAGTGGCCCGATTTTCGCACCCCGCTCCACCGGAATCGACATCCGCGATTCGCACAAAGGTCTATGGCGGGCGACTGGACGAAAACTCGTGCCGCACAATAATCGCCGATACTCTTGACCGCAAACTTTCTGACCTTGATCTTGCCGCATTTGTGACCGCCTGCGCGGGCGATCGAATGGACGAAGCCGAGACGATCGCACTGACATTGGCGATGCGGGACGCCGGGGCGCAACTGGAGTGGAACTCCGGTCCGGTGCTGGACAAGCATTGTGTCGGGGGCCTCCCAGGCAACCGGACTACACCAATCGTGGTGGCAATCGTGACCGCCGCGGGGCACCTGTTTCCGAAGACATCAAGTCGCGCCATCACTTCACCTGCAGGAACTGCTGATACGATGGAGGTAGTGGCGCCCGTTGTGATGGATATCGCAGCGATGCGCCGCGTGGTCGAGGCCGAGGGCGGTTGCGTCGTCTGGGGCGGCGGGCTTGCCCTCAGTCCGGCGGACGACTTGCTGATACGCATCGAACGCCCTCTCGATTTTGACAGCGAAGGGCAAATGGTTGCCAGTATCCTGTCCAAGAAAGCCGCCGCCGGGTCCAGCCATGTTTTGATTGATATGCCCGTGGGGCCAACGGCAAAGGTGCGCACTGCCGATGCGGCTCAAAATCTAGCTGAGCGTTTGAAGGTCGTCGCTGCCGCTCTTGGCCAGAAAATTTCTATCCACCGGAGCGATGGCACGGCGCCGGTCGGTCGCGGAATCGGACCTGCACTTGAAGCGCACGACGTCCTAGCTGTGCTGCGCCGTTCACCCCTGGCTCCCGTCGATCTGCGCGAGCGAGCACTGGATGTCGCAGGCGGGCTTCTCGATCTTGTCGACGCCGGGGGGCGAAAACGGGCGCAAGAATTGCTGAACAGTGGTGAAGCGGAAGCAAAGTTCATGGCGATCTGCGCCGCTCAGGGCGGCTTCTCGGAGCCAAGCAGTGCGCCTCATCGAAAGGCGATTACATCCGACCGCGGAGGGATTGTCACTGAGATTGACAATCGCCGTATCGCCAAGATCGCAAAATTGGCAGGCGCGCCGGGCCGCAAAACGTCCGGCGTCCTCTTATTGGCTCGCATGGGCGACGAAGTGGAGTTCGGTCAACCGCTGTTTGAGGTTCATGCTGAAACAGCGGGCGAACTGGCTTGGGCACTGGACTACACGGAGAGCGGTGCCAACCCCTTCAAAGTGGAGGCCGGATTATGAGGTCTGTTATTCTTGTTTTTCCAGGCATGGAAAAACTTGCCCACGATATCGCCAGCAGGCGTGGCGCCGACTTAGAAAACGTAGATCTGCACCGTTTTCCCGACGGGGAAAGCCTCGTTACTGTACCCAAACAATTGAGCGGTCGCGACGTCATCGTACTTGGGACGCTTTGCAACCCGGACTCTCTATCCCTCCCCTTTCGATTTACAGCGGATACAGCGCGCGAATTAGGTGCAAAACAGGTGGGCCTAGTAGCTCCCTATCTTGCATACATGCGCCAAGATCACCGATTTGCACCTGGACAAGCTGTCAGTGCTCCGATTTTTGCGAAATTTCTCGAAGAGAGCTTCGACTGGATCGTAACCGTCGACCCTCATTTGCATCGCACTCCGTCTCTGGACCGTCTCTTCGCCATTCCTGCAATTCGAGTGCGATCTGCACCGCTGATCGCCGATTGGATTCTTCGCGAGGTGCCAGACGCGCTGATATTGGGGCCCGACAGCGAGAGCCAGCAATGGGTGGCCGATGTAGCCCGAATAGCCGGACGGCCCTATGAAGTTTTGAACAAATTGCGGTCTGGCGACTGGCAAGTGGATGTCAGTGAGCCGGAAAGCCCGGCGCTAAAGTATGGCACACCCGTCGTGCTGGACGACATCGCGTCCTCGGGCCGTACGATGGTCCGTGCGATTGAACGCCTCATTGCCGCCGGGACCAAGCCGCCGGTTTGTGTCATCATCCATGCGGTATTTGCCGGCAACGCCTACGAGGACATCCTCGCCGCGGGTGCCGCCCATGTGGTCACGACGGACAGCATCCCGCACAAAAGCAACGCCATTTCTCTGGCCGAACCTCTGGCCATGGCTATCACGCATGCGGTTTCTGCGAAGAAGAAACGAACGCTCAGGCGTGCCTCAAATTCACAGATTAAACAGCCGACGGAGCCGAACACATGAAGAACCACCAACACCGAACCGGCGCCGGTGACGACGCAATTGTATACGTGTGCCCAATGCATCCGGATGTGCGCCAGAATGGGCCAGGTGATTGCTCCAAATGCGGCATGCACCTGGTGTCCGAGACCGGGGCTGGTGAGCACGCACATCACGACCACCACGCGCATGAGCATCACAGCCACGCGACCGAGGACGAAAAAAAATACGACATCGTTCCCACCGGGTATTCCGGCCCGGTCTACACTTGCCCGATGCACGCCGACGTGCGGCAGACTCATCCCGGCTCCTGCCCGATCTGCGGTATGGGGCTGGAACTGGAGAGCGCGGCGATGATGGAAGACGGGCCGAACCCAGAACTCGTTGACTTTACCAAACGGTTTGGGATCGGTGCCGTCCTGACTGTCCCACTTCTAATTCTGACGATGGGTCCATTCGTTGGCTTTCCCGGGGTCCGTGAAATATTCGGCGAGAGAACGACGCTGTGGATTGAGCTCGTGCTGGGCACCCCAGTTGTCTGGTGGTGCGGCTGGCCCTTTATGGTTCGAGGTTGGAACTCGTTTCGGACTTGGAACCTCAACATGTTCTCGCTGATCTCGATGGGGGTTCTTGCCGCTTGGTTATTCAGCGTGATCGCAGTCCTGATGCCGGACATCTTCCCTGACGGATTCCGCGATGCCGAAGGCCATGTCGGTGTTTATTTCGAGGCTGCGGCGGTTATCGTGACATTGGTCCTGCTCGGGCAAGTGATGGAGCTGCGCGCGCGCGAAGGCACGGGCAAGGCGATCCGCGCGCTTCTGAGCCTTGCCGCCAAGACCGCTCGTGTCATTCGTGATGATGGGCACGAAGAGGAAATCCCGTTGGAGGATGTGCAGGTAGGCGACCGGCTGAGGGTACGCCCCGGAGACAAAGTTCCGGTTGACGGTATGGTGATCGACGGCCGGTCGTCGGTTGATGAAAGCATGATTACGGGCGAGCCGATCCCCGTGGAAAAGGTGGCGGGCGAAAACGTCACCGGGGCTACGATCAACGGCACCGGTTCGCTGGTAATCGAGGCCACGCGGGTGGGCGCTGACACAATGCTGAGCCAGATCGTGGAAATGGTCGCCAATGCTCAGCGCAGCCGCGCGCCGATCCAGAAATATGCCGACCAGGTCGCGGGCTACTTCGTGCCTGCGGTCATTGGCATTGCGATCCTGGCCTTCATCGGTTGGGCATTCTGGGGGCCCGACCCCGCTCTCTCCTATGCGCTTATAGCGGCGGTGGCCGTCCTGATCATCGCCTGCCCCTGCGCCCTCGGTCTTGCCACGCCCATGTCGATCATGACAGCCACGGGACGCGGGGCGCAGGCGGGCGTGTTGATTAAGAATGCCGAGGCGCTGGAGCGGTTCGAAAAGGTTGACACGCTGATCGTCGACAAGACGGGCACGCTGACCATGGGCAAACCAAAGCTGGTGGCGGTGCTGCCCGAGGAAGGGCATGATGAGGCCGAAGTGCTGAGCTTGGCCGCGACCTTGGAAAAGGGCTCTGAACATCCGTTGGCCGAAGCCATCGTAGCTGGGGCCCAGGAACGCGGCATCACGATGGGTGATGCTTCGGCGTTCGAAGCCGTTACCGGAAAAGGGGTGAAGGGAATTGTGGACGGCATGGCCGTCGCGCTCGGAAACCGTAAGCTGGTCGAGGATCTAGGGCTGAAGGCAGACCATCTTGTCAGCACCGCCAACACTCGCCGAGACGAGGGCGAGACAGTCATGTTCGTTGTCCTTGAGGGAAAAGTAGTAGGCCTTGTCTGCGTCTCCGATCCCGTCAAGGAAACCACGCCTGCCGCCCTAAAGGCTCTGCACGAACTTGGCTTTCGTATCATCATGGCAACGGGCGACAACGAACGCACCGCCAAAGCGGTCGCCGCGCGCCTCGGCATCGACGAGATCCGTGCCGATGTCCTGCCCGCAGACAAAGCAACTATCATCAAAGAACTGCAGGACGAAGGCGCAAAGGTGGCCATGGCCGGTGATGGCGTCAACGATGCCCCTGCTCTGGCCCAAGCCGATGTCGGGATCGCAATGGGAACCGGCGCCGACGTCGCCATCGAGAGCGCAGGGATTACTTTGGTAAAGGGCAATCTCGATGGGATCGTGCGGGCTCGGCGGCTTGCCCGCGCTACCATGCGCAATATCCGTCAAAACCTGTTCTTTGCACTGATCTACAACGCGAGCGGCGTGCCTGTGGCCGCTGGCCTGCTTTTCCCGCTGTTCGGCATCCTGATCAGCCCGATGTTCGCGGCCTTCGCCATGAGCGCGTCATCTATCTCAGTAGTAGCGAATTCGCTGCGGCTGCGCAGCGCAAAAATCTAAATGAGGAAGGATCAAATGCAACAACAAGCACCGCTCGACAAACAGAAAAATTCGAACGAAGACACGAGGCCCCCGTCGTTCTGGCGATCTCGAGCTGGATTCTATCTCATCGTCGCTCTTGTTCTAGCGGGTCTGTTGTTGGGATACGAGCACCGGGTCCACATTTATGAAAGCGACTTGCTCCTTTGGCTGCCGCTCCTGATTTGCGTCGGGATGCATTTTTTCCTGCACGGAGGACATGGCGGTGGTGGAGGTAAGTCATCATGACTGATCCTGGATCGTCCTACGGGCTTTGGCTCTTGGTCTTCATCAATTCTGCCGTTTTCATCGTCTTCACCTTCAGCTTCTTCAAGCCGCAGACGTCGCGCGACTGGCGCAGCTTCGGCGCCTTCAGCTCCTTCATCGTGGCGCTCTTCGCCGAAATGTACGGCTTTCCGCTGACAATCTTTTTTCTTTCGGGGTGGCTGCAATCGAATTGGCCCGAAATCGACTGGTTTGCGCATGATAGTGGGCATTTGCCCGAAATGATTCTCGGCTGGAGATCAAACCCTCATTTCGGGCCCTTCCATCTACTAAGCTTCGCATCGATTGGTGCAGGATTCTGGTTGATGTCTGTTGCTTGGCACCATCTTTGGGCCGCACAACGGCGCGGGCGACTCGCCATGACCGGTCCTTATTCGCGGATCCGGCATCCGCAATATGTCGGCTTCGTGCTGATTATGGCGGGCTTTCTGGTGCAATGGCCAACGCTGCTCACGCTTGCCATGTTTCCAGTGCTGGTCTGGATGTACGTAAGACTCGCAAAAGCGGAAGAGGCAGACAGCGCCTCGCGGTTTGGAGACGAATGGGCCTCATATGCGGCGCTAGTTCCCGCGTTCTTCCCTAGAAAAAGGCGCGGCGGCGTGAATCTACGAACTACAGACGGACCCCGCCCGACAACAAGATCGAGTCACCCACCAAATGTCACACGGCAGGACAATTTACGGTGATTTCGCAGTCAACATTAGCCAGGCATGTCGTGGTTCTCGTGATCGCACTACTTCTAGGCGCCCTATTTTTGATGTCTCGCTCGCAATGGTCCGAGATGCACCGCTACAACCGGGCCGTCGGGGACGTCTCGCTAGTTTTCATTGCCCTAGCAATGGCAATTGGTCCCATTGCGAGATTGACCAATTGGAGATGGATTCGCAGCCTCCTTGTTTATCGGCGAGAACTTGGGATCTGGGCCGTGGTCGCGGCCTTGATTCATACGGTGATCATTTTATTCGGGTGGGTGGAACTGGATCTGTGGCGATTGTTCGGGTTCGAGTTCCACCCGGGCCTGCAGCGATACGTCATGGTTCGTCATGGGTTTGCACTTGGCAACGCCCTCGGCATCGTCGCGCTTTTATACGGGTTCGTCTTGGCGGGCACCTCTAACGACTTTAGCCAGCGTGTATTGGGGATCAGCGTTTGGAAATTCCTTCAGCAAGGCGCCTACGTGTTGTGGTGGTTGGTTGCACTTCACACCGGCTATTTCCTTTTCGTCCACTTTCTCGATTTCCACCGCGCCATACCTGATCCGAACTGGGCACAGTGGCCCTTCGTGGGATTGGTGATGGCAGTCGTTTTCATCCAAAGCGCCGCGATAGTAGGAACTTGGCGCCGCCAGCGTGCACGAGAGAAAACCAAGGCCAACGTTAATATTGTTCACAATAATTACAGGGAGCCAAACAATGGCTAGCCATCCCCACATGAACCACTCGGCAGGCGGTGCAGGATCAATAACCCTGACAAGTGCGGTCGCAATGGGTACGGGTGTGATGATCGGAGCGGGGATCTTCGCCCTAACCGGCCAGATCGCCGGACTCGCAGGGCCCTGGTTTCCGTTGTCCTTCATCGCCGGGGCCATCGTGACGGCTTTCAGCGCCTACACATATATCTCAATGTCCAACCGGTGGCCCTCATCTGGCGGCATCGCGATGATCCTCACCAAGGCCTACGGCCCCGGCGCCGTGGCTGCAGCGGCATCGCTGTTAATGGCGCTTTCGATGGTTATCAACGAAAGCCTGGTGGCGCGAACCTTTGCCACCTACGCGCTACGGACATTTGATATTGAGGGTGGACCTTTGGTCCCCGTCATCGCGGTCGGTCTCACCATTTTCGCCTATTTGGTAAATGTGTCGGGCAACCGATCGGTGGGTTTCCTGTCTATCCTGATGTCGGGCCTGAAGATAGGAGGCATCGCCCTTTTCGGGATCGCGGCGCTTTGGGCAAGCCGCGGGCTGAATTTCGCCGCAGCGCCGTCGGTGGAGTTCGCACCGCTTGGCTTCGTCGGCTCAATCGCGCTGTCGATCCTTGCCTTCAAAGGGTTCACGACGATCACCAATTCAGGCGGAGAGATCACCGACCCGCACCGGAATGTAGGTCGCACAATCATGATCTCGATCATAATTTGCGCCGTTACCTACCTGCTCGTGGCATTGGCTGTTGGGTCAAGCTTGTCCTCAGATCGGATCACATCCGCGCGCGATTATGCATTGGCCGAGGCCGCCGAGCCGGTCCTGGGTCGCATCGGCTTCTACCTGACGGTCGCCCTAGCTATGATCGCGACCGCGTCGGGCCTAATCGCAAGTATCTTCGCGGTTTCAAGGATGCTGACCATGCTGACCGACATGAAGATGATCCCGCACAGCCATTTCGGCATGGCGGGTTCGATCCGGTCGCATATGCTTGTCTATACGGTCGTCATCGCCGGTGCTCTTGCGGTTTTGTTCGACCTGTCACGCATCGCCTCGCTCGGCGCGTTCTTCTATCTGGTAATGGACATGGCCGTACATTGGGGCGTCTGGCGCAATTTGCGCGACGAGATCGGCGCGCGAAGTTGGGTTCTGCTGACAGCCCTCACCCTTGATGCGATTGTCCTTGCCGCATTCGGTACCCTCAAGTGGCAGTCGGACCCGTTGATCGTGGCTTATGCATTTGTCGGGATCATATTGGTATTCGCCTACGAAAGAGTTTTCCTTGGCCGCTGGATTGCCGCAGTTGCCACACAACCCAACACGGAAGGGAGGCACATAAATTGAACAGAGGAGGAGGATGGCAAGGATATCCAGTCATATGAATGTTGATGAAGTCGATGACGGCGAGAAAAAGCGTGTCGTCTTAATTCTGGGTCTGGCGATTCTGATGACAACTGCCGCTGAGCTATTTTATCTCGTCGTTTGGGGAATGTGGCTCTTTCCGGCGGGTAGCTGGGTCGGAAAGGCTGTTTGGACACTGACCTGCGGCTTGGGCATGGGCGCGGTGATTGGCACACTGACGTTGTTGTGGGCCGAACCACGCCGATCCACAGCCGCTGCGCTGTGGATCGCTCCGATCGCGGTCGTTTCAGTCGGAAGCTATTGCGCCTGGCTGTGCAGCATGATCGACGCTCGTTTCTCTTATTTCGGCGGCTCAGAAAACAGAGTGCTATTCATCGCTGGCGGCGTCGGTCCGGCTGCTGTTGGCGGTACCTTGTACGGCTGGTTGATTTATGGGCAGAAACACCCAAGGAAAACCAGAGATGCAGAATAATCCAAGAGAAACTGATCACGTTTGGGCTTTCAGAACCGACCCTTCTAACCACAAAACAGATCTCTGCACCTGACCGTCATCATCAGATAATACTCAGGGGATGAGGGTAGATTGCCGCAAGCAATTCGCGACCAGTGGCGGTGCAGACGCACCGATGATCCATACAGAATCCATGACTATTCTGGGCACACCAATTAGTTTGTCCAGCATGGGCTCCCCCGGAGCAGGCGAAACCGTCGACGCTTTTCTGGTCGAATCCAATAGTGCAGCGTCCGATTTTGCCTGCCACAGCTGTCGGTCCTGACGCGCGACTGACACATTTTGGAGGAAGCAGCGATTTATAACGTCTAAGTTTGGCTATCCGCCGTGCTTGCAGCTTCTTCGGTCTCAGACAACCCACACATTCATACTTATTGGAGGGAAAAGTTCGGACCGGCTACCGATACACAAGTCACTTGGGTGGAGGCTGAATGGATGTGGCTCGCGATAATTCTAAACCTGTCCAGGTCAGAACGTAGTCCTGGAGAATAGCAGAATGTTTCACCTACATTTGTTTTGCCAAGTCTGACGCCACCGGTGAATACTGAGACGTGATTCAGCCAGAGTATTGGAAGAAAAATGCACAAAACGATCCTATCTTCCGTGAGCTTAGTTTGTTTGGCAATGAGCAGCGGTATTTCTTTCGCCGACTCTCATGGGAATAAATTCGTCCACAGTCGAACATCGGGGGGACAACTATTCATAATGTATAAGGATCATATGTCTCTTTACACTTATGAAAACGACGCGTTCGGAGTTTCCAATTGCTATGATGAGTGTGCCAAATCCTGGCCACCGGCGGTTTTAGATGCAAACACGAAGTTGGGTAAAAACTATTCGCTGATCAAGCGAACGGACGGGACATGGCAGGCTGCATTCAAGGGCCAACCGCTCTATTTGTCGGTGCGCGACAAGAAGGTAGGAGAAACCAACGGGGACGGGGTTGGAAATGTATGGTTTCTCGCGCGTCCTGATTTTTAGCAAGGTAGCAACATCGATTGTTTCCTGACGACAATTATTTTCTCGCGATGTCCCGGCTTCCTTACTTATCCTCAGGTAGGCAGGCCCGTAAGATAAGTTGCCTTGAGCGGCTAATGACACCACCTAATGATTGCGAAGGGCGTGGCGCCCCATCACTAATGGGGATTTTCTGATGACGGAATCCCAGATGCAAGAGACGGTTGTCTGACAAATCGTTACACACTGTTTGTTGACATTCCCGCGCTGGAAGCCGGTACACTGTTTCTATTATGGACACTATCCAGGATCCGCCGCGCAGGGATTTTCTATATTACGCCACTGCAGGAGCCGGCGCCGTCGCAACCGGTGCGGCGCTATGGCCGCTTGTAAACCAAATGAGCCCCTCCGCTGATGTCATGGCGTTAGCGCGCATCTCCGTAGACATCTCCGATCTTGAAGCCGGCACGCAATTGACTGTCAACTGGCGCGGGAAACCAGTTTTCATCCGCTACCGAACCGAGGAAGAAATCGCGCTAGCGCGGTCGGAAGATTTGTCGGCACTGCCGGATCCCAACGCTCGTAATCCCAACATTCCAGCTGACGAGCCCGCGGATGATCAGAATAGGACGATCCCGGGACACGACCAGTTCCTGGTTATGATCGGGGTCTGCACCCACTTGGGCTGTGTGCCGCTCGGGGATGGCGCCGGCGATTTCGGCGGTTGGTTTTGCCCCTGTCACGGGTCGCATTACGACTCAGCCGGTCGCATTCGGAAGGGGCCAGCGCCGGAAAACCTTCATATCCCTCCGCTTGCACTTTCCAACGACATGATTCTGACACTTGGGTGAGCCGCATCTCGAGCGGAAAAATAAGATGCGGTGAACTTTCCCGACCGAGAACATCTCTCTTGCGCAGGGTTGGTTCCAGATTTTTCGTAAGCGTTGCTATGACCCCACCTTCCTTGTGAGTGTGTGATCTGCGATTCCGTGTTTGATGTAGTTGATTACGGATTTTCTCCATGGACAGTCATTGTGAGTTTCTCCACCCGGCGGGTGGTGGGTCTGGCCGGCAGCGCTGGCCGGAGGGTGTGAAGGCACAGATCGTGTCGGAGACGCTGGTTCCCGGCGTTCGGGTTTGCGATGTGGCGCGGGCGTATGGGGTTGCGCCGAACCGGGTTTCGGAATGGAGGACGCTGGCTAAGGAGGGCAAGCTGGTGTTGCCTGTGTTGCCTGAGCCTGCGGCCGCGCCCGGGCCTGCGTTCGCGCCAATGGTTATCGAAAGGTTAACGGAGTGTGCGCAGGCAACTGGCGATGGCGCGACACTGGATATCATTCGGGGTGAGGTGGTTATCCGGTTGGGTGCGAGCACACCCGCTACGCGCATTGCCGAGATTGTTTCGGCGCTATGATCCATCCGGGCCCCGGGGTGAGGATTTACGTGGCAACAAAGCCGGTGGACTTCCGCAAAGGCCATGATGGGCTGGCGGCGCTGGTGCAGTCGCATCTGCAGCACAAGCCGTTTGATGGCGCTGTTTACGTGTTCAGGGCCAAGCGGGCGGATCGGCTCAAGCTGATCTACTGGGACGGCAGCGGGCTCGTGATGGCCTACAAGCGGCTGGAAGATAACAGCTTCAAATGGCCTGCGATCAAGAACGGGGTGATGCGTCTGGAGCCCGCCCAGTTTGAGGCGCTGTTCGCAGGTTTGGATTGGCGACGCGTGCAGCCCTTGGAGGTGACAGCACCTTCTGCGGCGGAATGACTCACGGTGGCGTTTGCGCGGGTCATTCTGCCCTTGTTTTGTTATGTATAGGGCATGACCACACCTGATGAATTGCCCAACGACATTGCCGAATTGAAGGCGATCATCCGCACGCAGCAGGATCAGAATGCGCGGCTCGAGGCTCTGGTCGCCTCCTTCAAGAAGGCGCTTTTCGGGGCCAAATCCGAGAAGATCGATCCGGCCCAATATGAGTTGGAACTCGAAGATATCGAGACGGCCATCGCGCAGGTAGAAGCAGAGATTGATGCGGACGAACGCACCGCACCCGTGCGGCCACCAAAGCCGCGCCAAACCAATCGTGGATCATTGCCCAAACATCTGGAACGGGTGGAAGTGGTCATCGAACCTGACGTCTCCTGCGCCTGCGGAGCCGAGCGTCATGTCATCGGGGAGGATGTCAGCGAACGGCTGGATATCATTCCGGCCCAGTTCCGGGTGATTGTCACCCGCCGCCCTAAATACGCTTGCCGGTCTTGCGAGGGCGGGATTGCCCAGGCTCCTGCACCCGCCCACATTATTGCGGGCGGCATGCCAACCGAGGCAACGCTCGCCCATGTGGGGTCTGATGCCGGAGAGTGCAGAATCCTACGCTAAGCTTCGAAACCTCGTTTTCCCCAATCGCGTAGATTGCCGTGGGGATCGACATTTCGGTAGAGTGTGGCCGGTTTGATCCCCAGTTCCTCACAGAGTTCAAAAACATGGCGCATCGCACTATCCTCACCGAGCGTCAGCGCTCTGCACTTTTTGATCTTCCGACCGATGAAGCGGCGATGTTGCGCCACTACACCCTTGCAGACGACGATCTAGAAGCCATCCGCGCCCGCCGCCGCCCCCACAATCGTTTTGGGTTTGCTCTCTAGCTTTGCGCATTGCGCTATCCCGGTCGTTTGTTGACCCCAGGCGAGGTCATTCCAATGGAGGTCACGCGTTTTCTGGCAGCGCAACTTGGGCTAAAGTCGGACGATCTGGCGGGATATGCCAGCCGTGAAGAGACGCGTCACGAACACCTGGCTGCCTTGAGGAATCTCTATGGCTACAAGATGTTCACTGGCCGAGGATCGCGCGACCTGAAGGCTTGGCTGGAGAGAACAGCCGAAGCCGCCCGGTCGAACGAGGATTTGGCTCGACGTTTCGTAGAACAGTGCCGGGCGACCCAGACCATTCTACCGGGGATCACGGTTATCGAACGCCTTTGCGCGGATGCTCTCGTCGCCGCAGAGCGACGGATTGACGCCCAGATTGCTGAGCGGCTGGACGATAAGATGCGCAGCCGACTTGACGCTTTTCTGACGGAAACGGCGGGCGGCTCTGCTACCCGCTTTGTCTGGTTGCGCCAGTTTGAAGTGGGCCAGAACTCGGCCCACATGAAACGGCTGCTCGACCGGTTGGAATTCTTGCAGGCCATGGCCGTGGACCGAACCGTCCTGTCGGGTGTGCCGCCCCACCGTATCGCGCGCCTCCGGCGGCAAGGTGAACGTTATTTCGCCGGAGATCTGCGGGATATTTCGGGCGACCGCCGTCTTGCCATCCTCGCGGTCTGCGCTTTGGAATGGCACAGTGCCATTGCCGATGCGGTGGTTGAGACCCATGACCGTATCGTCGGGAAGACGTGGCGCGAGGCGAAGCGCGCATGCGACGCCCGTGCGGATGATGCCAGGGCGGCCTTGAAGGACACTTTGCAGGGATTTTCAAATCTCGGATCAGCCCTGCTGGAAGCCCATGAAGATCAAGCCTCCTTGAGCGACGCGGTGCAAAACGTCGGCGGCTGGACCGCGCTCAGAGGGCTTGTGGCCACTGCTGTCCAACTGACCGACACTTTGGCGGCCGATCCTTTGGCACATGTAGTTCACGGGTATCACCGCTTCCGGCGCTATGCACCGCGCATGTTGCGCATGCTCGATATTCAGGCGGCCCCAGTGGCCGAACCGTTGCTGGTTGCTGTGGATATTGTTGCGGGTACGGATACCACGGCCGATCGCCCCGTGACCTTCTTGCGCCGAACCTCAAAATGGCATCGGCACCTAAACGACGATGACAGGCACCGGCTTTGGGAGGTGGCGGTCCTATTTCATCTACGTGATGCATTCCGGGCTGGCGATATGTGGCTCGCACACTCCCGTAAGTATGGGGATCTCAAAGATGCGCTGGTCCCAGCAGAAGTAGCCCGAACCACACCCAGACTGGCCATGCCGTATGATCCAGAAATCTGGCTGGCAGATCGGAAAGCACGCCTGGCCGATGGCCTACAGCGACTGGCCCGTGCCGCCAGGGCCGGGGCAATTCCGGGCGGTTCGATCGAAAATGGCACCCTCAAAATAGACCGCCTGTCTGCCGCTGTTCCCGAAGATGCCGATGCCATGGTGCTCGATCTTTACAACCGCCTGCCGGAGACCAGGATCACCGACCTCCTGCTCGAAGTGGATGACGAGATTGGATTTACTGAGGCCTTCACCCATCTGCGCACGGGCGTTCCAAGCAAAGACAGGGTCGGCATGTTGAATGTGATATTGGCTGAAGGGCTGAACCTTGGCCTCAGCAAAATGGCCGGTGCCACGAACACCCACGATTACTTTCAGCTCTCACGCTTGTCGCGGTGGCATGTCGAAAGCGAGGCGATGAACCGCGCTTTGGCCATGATTATCGAGGCGCAATCAGCCTTGCCGATGGCCCGGATCTGGGGCGCAGGGCAGACCGCTTCGAGCGACGGGCAGTTCTTCCCGACCACACGTCAGGGCGAGGCGATGAACCTCATCAACGCCAAGTACGGCCACGAACCCGGTCTGAAAGCCTATACGCATGTCTCCGATCAGTTCGGCCCTTTCGCTATCCAGACCATCCCGGCTACAGTGAATGAAGCGCCCTACATCCTAGACGGCCTGTTGATGACAGACGCAGGTCAAAAGATCCGCGAAAAATACGCCGATACTGGCGGCTTCACAGATCATGTCTTTGCTGTCACCGCACTTCTTGGCTTTCAGTTTATACCCCGCATCCGGGATTTGCCATCTAAGCGTCTTTATCTGTTCAATCCGTCATCCTGCCCGAAAGAGTTGACCGGCTTGATAGGCGGAAGAGTCAGGGAACCGGTCATCAGCTCGAACTGGCCCGACATCCTACGCAGCGCGGCCACAATGGTTGCGGGCGTAATGCCCCCAAGCCAACTGTTGCGGAAATTTGCGTCCTACCCCAGACAACACGAGCTTGCCGTCGCATTGCGCGAAATCGGCCGGGTCGAGCGGACGCTGTTCATCATCGACTGGCTGCTGGACGCCGATATGCAACGTCGCGCACAAATCGGCCTGAATAAGGGCGAAGCGCATCATGCGCTGAAAAACGCCCTGCGCATCGGCCGCCAAGGTGAGATCCGTGATCGAACCACCCAAGGCCAGCACTTCCGAATGGCCGGGCTGATCCTCCTCACTGCCATTATCATTTATTGGAACACAAAGCATCTCGGTCGCGCTGTCGATAGTCGCCACAGTGATGGTTTGGACTGCTCAGCAGACCTGCTAGCGCATATCTCACCCCTCGGGTGGGCGCACATCCTTCTCACAGGCGAATACAGGTGGCCAAAATGATGATCAAACGGCTTTAGCGTAGGATTCTGCACTCTCCGGTATCAGACCCCAGGATCATCGTTTCATCAAAAGGCGAATACGGAATATGGGCACCTTTAAATGAAATCATCGCCAAACCTTTCAGCTGAAGCCAAAAGACTTTTCATACCGGCTTTCGGAAAACTTTGCGACACTACCCGGGAATCTCTACGAACCGGGAACCTACATCATTCGGCGGAAGGTCGAATGGCCACACTGGACGCCCACGGCATCCATGATCGAACGAAATCCTGAATACGCTGAATTTGCGGATGGGATGGAGCCGGGACCGACGAACGCGCTCGGATCACGCGCGCTCTATCTCTACGTCGGCAATCGCGACACTTATCTTCGCATCCACGGGACGCCTCAGCCACGGTCAATCGGGGGGCGCGCAAGCTCGGGATGTGTGCGCATGGTTATGGCGCATATCAATGATCTCTATCCCAATGTCGCGGCTGGATCGACGGCATACCTGTATTCTGCCGAACAGAGCGTTGTTTCCGGGAGCTAGTATCTGCGATTGTGACCGGCTTAACTATCTCCCGGCATTGGACGGGAGCTGAGTGTTGCTGGACAGCAGTCAGGCTTCCCGTGCGACGCAGATGGGATTGCCGCTAGCTGTTCTCAGCGGGAGCAAGGTCTTTTCAACAGGTCCGTTGTGTTCGTACCAGTAGCATCCGTCTTCTTCGCGTAACCGAGCTGTCGCAAGGTTTTGACCTGGGCCAGACAACTCCACAACAGCCTCTGGCAGATTGCCGATGTTTTGGGATGTGTTCTGGCCTGTTGTGTCGCATGCGCCAAGCAATGTAGTCCCGAGGAGCGGTAGTCCGAGCCGTCTGGCAACTTGCTGAATCTTCATAAGTTTCCTGTCATCTTTCTTCGCTGATCGCGTCTTTTTCGATTGGTTTTGGTACACGAGCCGCCCCTGGCTGCCGAAAATCGTATACGAACCAAAAAACGTCTTGAACCTCTAGCGACTGTAGGGGTTACGGTCCAGTCAAACAATGATTCTGGAGACAGTGAATGACTGCCAACTCTGAAACTGTGGTACCTGAAGTACACTCAGCTGATGGAGCCAAATCGGAAACATGTGTAAGCGAACATGCCTGCTGTGGCGGGAGCCCTTCAAACGAAGAGTTTGGAGCCCTGCCACAAAATGGGGCGGGCCGGAGTTTTCAGGTTAGCGGTCTCGATTGCGCAGAAGAAGTGGCGATCCTCAACAAGGTCGTCGGACCAAAAGTCGGCGGAGCAGAGCATCTGGCGTTCGATGTCATCAACGGGCGCATGATCATACTCGACAGCGCTGCCGCTGTGTCCGATGGAGGGATCGCGCAACTGGTGGCGACCACAGGTATGAGTGCGAAACCCTGGGATGCTGAGAACGCCTCGGAAGATCAAGCTGTGCATCTGGCGCGTCAGCGCCTGTTCACCATGCTGAGCGGTGGCTTCTGGGCGGCGGGATTTCTGTATCACATAGCAGAAACCGGCATGAGCGGTGCGATAGGCCTTTTTTCGGGCCATGGCGAGGCGTTTATGCCGTTGGCCGAAGTTGGGCTCTTCGCCGTTGCGATCCTTTTCGGTGTCTGGCTGGTGGCCCCGAAGGCATGGTCTTCCGCGCGACGGCTGTCGCCCGACATGAATCTCTTGATGGTGGTCGCTGTGGCGGGGGCCATTGGTCTTGGCGAGTTCTTTGAGGCGGCGACGGTCGCGTTCTTCTTCTCTCTTTCGCTTTATCTTGAGAGTTGGAGTGTCGGGCGCGCGCGGAACGCGGTTTCAGCCTTGCTCGATCTGGCACCGCCGACGGCGAGAGTTGTCTACGAAGATGGTTCTGAAGCGGATGTTCCGGCGTCTGCCGTTTCCATCAATGCGCACTTCGTCGTGCGCGGCGGCGACCGCATCCCATTGGATGGCGAGGTTGTAGATGGGGCAGGGGCTGTCGACCAGGCCCCAATCACCGGAGAAAGCGCACTGGTGCCAAAGGAAGCAGGCGACGAAGTCTATGCGGGAACGATCAATGGAGAGGGCACACTGACGGTGCGCGCTACCAAGGCAGCCTCGGACACGGTGCTCGCCAAGATCATCCGGATGGTGGGTGACGCCCACGCCCGCCGCGCGCCCGTGGAGCAGTGGGTGGCGAAGTTCGCGCGCATCTACACGCCCATCGTCATGGCTCTGGCCATCGCCATTGCGGTGCTGCCACCGCTCGTCTTTGGTGGGGCCTGGGATTACTGGTTTTACAATGCCCTTGTCCTTCTGGTGATCGCCTGCCCGTGTGCGCTGGTCATCTCCACGCCTGTGTCCATCGTTGCGGCGCTTACGGCCTCGGCCCGCGCCGGGGTGCTCATCAAGGGCGGCGCCTATGTTGAAGCACCGGGGCGCACCTCAGCCCTGGCGATGGATAAGACCGGTACGATCACCATGGGTGAACCGGAAGTGGCTGCAGTGCATCCGCTCGGGAATGCATCGACGCAGGATTTGATGAGCCTCGCGGCGGCGTTAGAAGCGCGATCCTCTCACCCTCTAGCGCGGGCTATCCTTGCACGAGCAGAGGCCGACGGTCTTGACGTATCCGCGGCAGAGGACACGCAGACCGTGCCGGGGCGCGGGCTTGAGGGCAGGGTAGGGCAGAGCGCGGTCTGGCTCGGTTCTGACCGGTTTGCGGAGGAAAAAGGGTTTGGTATGGCCATTCCGGCAGACCTCCGGGATCAGATCGAAGGGTCCGGTAGCACGCTCGTGGCTGTGGGTGATGCAAACGGGGTGACGGGTATTCTGGAACTGCGCGACCGTATACGCCCCGACGTCGAGGGAATCGTGGCTCGTCTGCATGCGCAGGGCGTGAAAACCATCGTGATGCTGACAGGCGATAACGAGCGCACCGCATGCGCGGTCGCGGCAGTGGTCGGAATAGACGAGGTACGCGCTGAGCTTCTGCCCGAGGACAAGGTGACGGCCATCGAAGAACTGGTTGAGGCGCACGACATGGTGGCCATGATTGGCGACGGGGTGAACGACGCGCCCGCCATGGCGCGGGCCCATTATGCCATCGCTATGGGCGCTGTTGGCTCCGACGCAGCTATCGAGACGGCGGACATCGCCCTGATGACTGACGACATCGGCAAGGTGCCGTGGCTCATAGGCCATTCACGCCGTGCGATGTCAATCATCCGTCAAAACATCGTTATTTCACTTGTAACCAAGGCAATTTTCGTGGTGGCGACTGCGTTTGGGATGGCATCGATGTGGGGTGCCATTGCCGCGGATGTTGGCGTGTCACTGCTGGTGGTCGCAAATGCGCTCAGACTTCTAAACGGACACCGTGCGGAGTCTCCACCCCAAGGCGGTGACCGCGTCGGTGACAGACTGGCCGAAGGTGCTTTGGCGCACGGCCATTGAATGGGCTGGCACGCCACGTTAGTGTCAAATTCGAAAGAGACCTCACGAAAGAGGCATAGAGCAGTGAATTTTCGAGTTCCACGTCGCACGATCCTCCTGGGAGCCCTGGCGATGTTGCTTTCTGCATGTGCGAGCAAGTTCCGCACTTATAGGGGGCCGGAGGTGACCCGGCTGCGGGTCTATAAAAATCAGCGCATGATTGTCCTCGATGGGGCAGAGGGTGTTTTGCGTACTTTCCCGATGGGCCTTGGCTTCGCCCCCGAAGGTCACAAGCAGTTTGAAGGGGACGGGCGCACGCCAGAAGGGTCGTACGTGATTGACAGGCGAAATCCCGAAAGCCTGTTTCATCTTTCCATCGGGATTTCATATCCGAACGAGGCAGATACCGCATTTGCGAGGACGCAGGGCCGTTCGCCCGGCGGCGACATCTTCATTCACGGTGGACCACGCCCGGGTATTGATCCCACGGACAAGCGGGATTGGACGGCAGGGTGCATCTCGGTCACGGACCGGGAGATCGAAGACATCTACGCCATGGTCAATGACGGGACACCCATCGATATCTACGCTTGAAGCGAAGGCCTCGGATGGGTCTTCGCTGAGTTGGTTTACGCAAACCGCCGTCTGAGCGCGACGTTGATTGCCTCGATGGTGATTACCATGACGATCACGGCCAGGGTCACGCTTGCCGCCTTGTCGTACTGAAACGACCGCACATAGGTCTGGATGTAGAACCCAATCCCACCTGCACCAACGATGCCCAGGATCAGCGACTCCCGCAGGTTCAGTTCGAACCGGAAGATCGTGTCACGCGCGACGACGGGTGCCATCTGCGGCCAGATCGCGTGCCTGAGCCGTGCCAATGGTCCCGCGCCGGCGCTTTCCAGTGCGGCAATCGGTGCGCGGGATACGCTGTCGATCGCTTCGGCATAGAACTTTGCGAGCATGCCGGTCGCGTGAATGGCAACCGCGATGATGCCAGGCAGAGGGCCAAGCCCAACAGCGCCCACCATGAGCATAGCGACGAGGATCAGCGGGACCGCGCGAATGAGGGCAAGCAAGGTGCGGACGGGACGAAAGACCGCCGGGGACACCATTGTTTCGGATGCGAGTATCCCGAGCGGTACGGAGAGAAACACTGCGCCCAAAGATCCAAGGATCGCGATGCGCAATGTTTCTGTGCTGCCTTTTACGATTTCATTCATGACGGTTGGATCAGGCGGCACCATACGGCCGAGGAAGTCGGCAATCCGGGGGCCTGCTGACAAGAGACGCGACAGTTCGACGTCGGTCGTCAGAAAGGACCAAAGGATCACGCCAGCAATGAGGACGCCGACAGCAAAGCTGCCTAACCCGCGCGACCGCATCAGCTGACCGCCCTGAGGCCGGAACCAGGCGGGATCACAGTCTCGCGATAAAGCTCGGCCGTTGCGGCTTCACTCAGGTCGTCAACCGCCACATCAAAGACAATCTTTCCATCCCGCATGCCAACGATACGATCGGCAAAGCGTCGGGCGAGGTCAGGCTGGTGCGAAGAGAACATCACGGTCGCGCCCCGCGCACGCGCTGCACTGGTCAGCAGCGTCAGGACCTCGGTGGCGCGTACGGGGTCAAGGTTGCTGACGGGTTCGTCAGCGAGGATCAGGCGAGGTTCCTGTGCAAGACAGCGCGCGATGGCAACACGTTGACGTTGCCCTCCGCTGAGGCTGTCGACCCGACGCTCGGCCAAGTCCGCGATTGCGCAATCGGCAAGCGTGGCCCGCGCAATATCAAAGTCAATGGAGGTCGGTCTCCACAGGACTGCGCGCAATGGAGACATGCGGCCAAGTCGGCCATTCAGCACATTTCGCAATACGGAAGAGCGCTCAACCAAGGCAAATTCCTGGAACACAAAGCCGGTATCGGGCCGTAGGGTGCGTGCGGGTGGATGATCGGGGTCAAGGGGTGTCCCCAGGACTGAAGCGCGACCGCGCCAGCCGCGCAGTCGCCCATCAAGCAACGTCAGCAGCGTAGTTTTTCCGGCACCGGACGGGCCCAGTAAAGCAATGCGTTCGCCCGAAGGCGCGGCGAGAGAGACACGCTCTAATGCTCGCGGTTCCGCACCCGGATGCGTATAGCTGAGATCGTCAATTTGAATGGCTGACGTCATCGCAGTAACCCATAGCGCCGCGCCATAGCGCGCACGCCATCATAGTTGGCCGCATCCGCGCTGACATATCCGTCCGGTCCGTAGAGATAGCGGAGAAGGTTGCGGTTTTCGGGCGCATTGAGCCGCAACATCGCGTCGACAAATCGCGATCGAAGCTCTGCATCAAGTCCGGGCCTCGCGATAACCAAATGGCTGGGGATTGCATCGCTCTCGGCGATCCAGGTCACCTGAGCCTGTTGATCCGGGCTGAGAAGGAGATCGGCGTACTGGCTTGCGCCCGCAGCGTCGACTAGCCCCTCTGCCATCGCCTGCATGGCCTGCTGATAGCCACCTGCAAAAAACACGCGGCCAAAAAACGCATCTGCATCGCTCGGTGCGGCGATCAGGCCGGCGTCCACGAATTCGGCAAGTGGATAGAGGTAGCCCGACTCCGAAATTGGATCGGCGAACGCGATGTCTTTGCCACGGAGATCGGCAAGTGTCTCGATTCCGCTGTCCCGGCGCACGAAGATGCGACCTGTGTAGCTCGGTGCGTCACGGTAAACTTCGGATAGGAGAGGCACTGCACCGATCTCTGCCTCGGCCAGCACGAAGGGCAGGGCGCCCATGAACGAGATATCGGCGTCTCCATTGCGAAGAGCCTCGACGGCAGCAGCGTGATCAATCGTCACGAAACCCTCGACCGGAACGCCGATTTGATCGGCAAGCCAGTCGGTGATTCTCGCAATATCGCCAAGCAACTTGTCGTAGTACCCTAATAAAAGAGAAATTACCGCTTCTGGCCTATTTTGGCGATT
>CAYFXM010000002.1:0-26796 GCA_964346965.1 uncultured Actibacterium sp.
TTCAGCCCCATCTCAGCGGCTTCTTCAGCCGCAAAGCTCATTTGCGGCGGGCCAGTATAGTCTTCTGGCCACCATTCCCCGTCGGTTATGATCGTGTTCTCCGTGGGTTTGGCCGAATAGGTCACACCTCGGTCACCTTCCAGTACCCAATGGTTGCCGGCCACATCACCCGCAGGAATATCGTTGATCCGGGTTATAATGCCACGCAACATCGGCGCCGTTTCGACCCGCGAAACCTGTGGGTCACCGGCGGTCCTGTCCAAGAACCCGCTAAGCTGATCATTCTGGATGTCGACCACAAAGTAGCTTGGCGCGACATCGGGTAGTTCGTCAGCAATCGAAGCGCGCAGGTTAAAGTCGATTTGTCCTACAGCGGCAAGAACCGACAAGCCCAAACCCAAGGACAGTACTACGGAAACGGCCTCTCCACCCGGCCCGCCTACCGACCCAAGCGCCAGGCGCAGCGCGGTGCGGCCCCTGACTGCGCGCAACTGGGCCAGTCTCCGCGACAACCATCGCGCCGCGATCGCGACAAGCGACAGGGCTATCAAGGCGCCTATTATTCCCACGGCTGCCCAGATCGCCAGTCGCGGAATTCCCGAGAGATAGGCCGACAGCCCAACGAGCAGTAACAGCACAACGACCATGGCAACCAACAGGCCCGGCCGGGGGGTGGCACGGGTTGGCGAAACCACGTCCCGGAACAGGCTTGCCGCCCGAACCTCCTGCGTTCGCGCCAGCGGCCAGAGGGTGAACAACAATGCCGTCAAAGCACCATATAGGGTCGCTTCGATCAACGGGGTAGGATAGATAGCCACGCGCGCCGGAAGAGGAAGGTGGCTTTCGATCAGCGGGGCCAGCGCTACCGGCACCAATGCACCAAGCGTCACCCCCAGCGCGATTCCAAACAGCGACAGCACGCCAATTTGCAGAAGGTAAGCCCAGAAGATTGTGCTGCTTTCTGCGCCAAGAGTTTTGAGAGTAGCGATCACTTCGGTCTTGGCTTCAAGATAACTTCGGACAGCTGCAGCCACCCCAATTCCGCCAACGGCAAGTCCGGCGAGCCCGACCAGCACTAGGAAAGAGCTAAGTCGATCGACAAAAACCCGCAGCCCCGGCGCGCCGTTCCGGCTGTCGCGCCAGCGCACGCCTTTGTCACGGAAAAGACCTGTCGCCTCTGCATGAAGGGCGGCCAAGTTGCTACCTTTCGGAAGAGAGAGCCGATATTCAGTTTCAAACAAAGTACCTGGTTGTAGCAGCCCGGACCCTTCCAGCGCTTCGGTCCGCAAAAGCGTCGGCGGACCAAGCCCGAAGCCGCCGCCTGCATCGTCGGGCAAACGCTCCAATACAGCCGTCAGCTGAAATTCCTTCTCCCCCAGAAAGAAGGTGTCTCCAACTTTCAGGCCAAGCCGATCCGCCAGAACCGGCGCCAGCGCAGCCCCATTTCCTGCAAGCGCCTGCGTCAACGGAATTGGCGGCTCCAGCGTGACATCGCCGTAGATCGGGTAAAGGTCATCGACCGCTTTAATCTGTGTCAGGGCACGTTCATCACCGACGACCACCATTGAACGGAAGTCGAACACCTCTGACGCGTTTGTCGAAACCGAGGCGATCCACGCCATTTCCTCTTCGTCTGCCTGCCGATAGGTGAATTGCAGCAGGGCATCGCCGCCAAGCAACACTGCGCCTTCATCCTGAAGGCCTCTTGCAATGCTTTCTCGTACGGTGCCGACCGCCGCGATCGCGGCCACTCCAAGCGCAAGGCAAATGAGCAATATGTAAAAGCCGCGTAGCCCGCCGCGCAGTTCGCGAAGAGCGAGGCGCAGCGCCATGGGCATGGTCATTCTGCGGCCTTTCTTGCGCTGTCGCCGACGACCCTTCCGTCCTCCAGCCGCACGACCCTGTCGCAGCGGGCAGCGAGTTCGGGGGCATGGGTAACCAAGACGAGCGTCGCTCCATGACGGTCACGTAACCCGAACAGCAAGTCCATGATCGCCGCCCCGTTCGCGCCGTCGAGGTTCCCCGTTGGTTCATCGGCCAACAGGATGTCAGGACGGGTCGCCGCTGCCCGAGCCAACGCGACACGCTGCTGTTCCCCCCCAGACATCTGCCCAGGATAGTGGCCGATCCGCGCCTCCAGACCGACGGCCTTCAATTCCGCCTCGGCGCGGGCGAAGGCGTCGGCGTGGCCCGCAAGCTCGAGCGGCGTCGCGACGTTTTCCAGCGCCGTCATTGTCGGGATCAGGTGGAAAGACTGGAACACCACCCCCATATGCTCTCTGCGGACACGGGCCAGCGCGTCCTCACCAAGGGCCGACAAGTCGTGTCCCAAAGCAGTCACCCGACCCGCAGTCGCGCGTTCCAAGCCGCCCATTAGCATGAGGAGAGATGACTTGCCCGAACCGGATGGGCCGACCAGCCCCAACGTCTCGCCACGTGTGACGTTCAGAGAGATATCGTGCAGTATCTCGACCTCACCCGCATTTCCGGCCAAGGTCAAACCAACGTTGTTCAGGGAAAGCACTGGCTCCGACATGAAACACTTCTTCTCATTTTTGCCCTTTCCTCGATATGGGCTGCGCAGAGGCTTGGGCAAGGGCTTTGCGACGATTGTCATTGCACTCGGCATGGCAGCGCCAGCATTGGCCGAACCTATCGTGATCGCAGCATTGGGCGACAGTCTTACGCAGGGCTATGGCTTGCCCGTCGACCAGGGATTTGTACCGCAGCTTGAGAATTGGCTGAATGACAACGGCTCCGAAGTGCGCGTGATCAACGCGGGGGTTTCTGGCGATACGAGTGCCGGCGGGCTGGCACGCATCGATTGGACCCTCACGCCCGAGGTAGACGCATTGATCGTGGCCTTAGGTGGTAATGACCTGTTGCGCGGCATAGATCCCGAAGTCACCCGGGGCAATATCGAAGGAATTCTGAAAAAGGCGCAGGATAAAGACCTACCCGTCTTGCTGATCGGCATGCAGGCGCCGACAAATTTTGGCCCTGCCTACAAAGAGGCGTTCGACGCGATTTATCCTGATCTCTCGCAATCCTACGATACGTTGCTGGTCGAGAGTTTCCTCTCCGCTTTGGGTGAGACCCCCGCCGACATCGCGCCCCGGCTGCAATCCGATGGCATCCACCCCAATTCTGAAGGTGTTGCTCAGATCGTGGAAGCGCTAGGGGCGACGGTCCAAGAGCTTGTTTCTAAATCAGATTCTGCACCCGAGTGATTTGGAAGTATCGACCGCTTGCTTCAATTTGGTCCGATGAATGCCAAAACCTTGGGGTCTAGAGGTCTCTCCAAACCTATGAGAAATCTGGTGGCGGAGGAGAGATATGTACCCCCGCCACGCGGATATTTGGTAGCCCGGTAGGCGATGCCCATCACGTTCTGAACACCCTGTAGATTGCCGGGATCACCAGAACCGTCAGCAGCGTAGAACTCAACAACCCGAAGAGCAGCGACAATGCCAGGCCCTGAAAGATTGGGTCTGCCAAGATCACTGCAGCACCAATCATCGCCGCGACAGCGGTCAACAGGATTGGCTTGAAGCGGATGGCACCAGCTTCGATCAGGGTTTCGATCTTGTCTTTCTCTGGGTCAGCATGTCGGATGAAGTCCACCAGCAGGATCGAGTTGCGGACGATAATCCCGGCAAGAGCAATGAAGCCTATCATGGAGGGCGCAGAGAACGGCGCGCCAAACAGCCAGTGACCACCCATAATACCCATGAAGGTCAACGGAATGGGCGTCAGGATTACCAGCGGGAGTTTGAAAGAACCGAACTGGGCGACCACAAGGATGTAGATACCAAGCAGCGCTACTGCGAAGGCCGCGCCCATATCCCGGAAGGTGATCCAAGTAACTTCCCATTCGCCGTCCCAAAGCAAGGTTACCTTGCTTTCATCTTCAGGCTGGCCGTTTAGCCGGATTTCGGGTTTGGTTCCCTCTTCCCACTCCATTGCGTCCAAAGCCTCGGCCACGGCGAGCATGCCATAGAGAGGCGCTTCGAAGTCGCCCGCCAACTCGGCCATGACCATTTCGGCGGCGCGCCCGTTGTGGCGAAAGATCGGGAAGGAGGCGGTTTCTTCGGTGACGTCCACGACATCGCCCAACTCGACCACGCCACGTGCGCCGGGAAGGACGTTTGCGGGGATCGGGGTGGACAGGAAGCGCTCATCAAGGACACGGTCCGCCTTATCCCGTTCGACGGTAATCGGGATCGGATATCGACCTTCGCCGCGGTGTGAATAGCCGACTGTCGTACCGTGGTTCAGAAGCGCGAGCGTAGTGAAGACGTCCTGTTCCTGCACGCCAAAGAATTCTAGCTGGTCGCTTGAGATGGTGGCGCGCAGACGGCGTGGTTGGACGCCAAAGCTATCGTCGACATCCACCACGTAGGGCACAGACTCGAAGGCCTCGCGGATCTTGGCGGCGGAGGCCCGGCGGGTTTCGCCATCCGGACCATAGACCTCGGCCAACAAGGTCGCGATGACCGGGGGGCCAGGGGGCGGCTCGACCGTTTTCAGGCTGGTTCCGGCGGGAACATCCAGTTGCGAGATGCGCTCTCGGATTTCCAGCGCGATGTCATGGCTAGAACGTTCCCGGTGCTCCTTGTGCTCCAGATTGATCTGCACGTCACCCATTTGCGGTTGCGCACGCAGGTAATAGTGGCGCACGAGGCCGTTAAAGTTGAACGGGGCCGCTGCACCTGCATGGGTTTGAACTGAATGGACCTCTGCCAATTTCAGAACTTCCCGCGCGACGCTTTGGGCGACAGCATCAGTCGCCTCGACCGAGGAGCCTTCAGGCAGGTCGATGACAACCGCCAGCTCAGACTTGTTGTCGAAGGGCAGAAGCTTGACCGTCACGTCGCGGGTATACAGTAGGCCGAGCGAGCCAAATGAAACCATCGCCGCGATCAGCAAGAACATCAGGCTACGGGATTTCGTGCGCAGCAGGGGGCGAGCGACAGCGGAATAAACCCGGCCCAAAGCGCCGCCGTGATGCCCTTCTGTTTCGTGGCCATGCGCAGGCGCTCGTCCGGCAATCTTGATCATCAGCCAAGGTGTTATGATCACCGCCACGAAGAACGAGAAGATCATTGCCGCGGAGGCATTGGCCGGAATCGGGCTCATGTAGGGGCCCATCAGGCCCGACACGAACAGCATCGGCAGCAGCGCGGCAACGACTGTCAGAGTGGCGACGATAGTCGGGTTGCCAACCTCTGCCACTGCGCGGATTGCCTTGGTCACGCGGTCCGCCTTGTCAGGCATCCCCCAATGGCGGGCGATGTTCTCAATCACCACGATAGCGTCATCGACAAGAATACCGATCGAGAATATGAGGGCAAAAAGCGATACCCGGTTAAGCGTGTAGCCCATGACCCAAGCTGCAAAAAGCGTCAGCAGGATGGTAACGGGGATGACGACTGCAACAACGATGCTTTCCCGCCAGCCGATCGTGAACAGCACAAGGGCGACAATCGAAACCGTTGCAAGGCCAAGGTGGAACAGCAGTTCGTTAGCCTTTTCATTTGCCGTTTCGCCATAATCACGGGTGACCTCAACCTCCATCGAGTCGGGGATCAACTGGTGTTCCAGCGCGTGAACCCGGTGAAGGATTTGCTCGGCCACATCAACGGCATTCGCACCTGCGCGCTTGGCAATAGCAAGGGTCACAGCCGGGGTGCGGGCAATCTCACCCTCCTCGCTTCGCGTGACATTTGCGACGATCTTGTCGGAGGTATCCGGCACAAAGCTGACATCCGCCACATCGCGGACATAGACCGGTCGGTTGTCCCGGGTGGTCAGCAACAGATTGGCAATCTCTGAAGGCGCACTCAGCGTCTCCCCCGCGACCAAGGCGATCTGCTCTCCGCCATCGCGGATAAACCCGGTGTTGAAAGTGCGGTTCGCCCCGTCGACTTTGCCGACGAGTTGCTGCAATGTGACGCCGTACAGCGCGAGCCGCTCGGGATCGGGCGCAATCCGGATCGCTTCGGGTGACTCTCCGACTAGGTAGGTCAGACCAACATTCTGGATTTTGGCCAGCTCGACTTGAAGCTCTCGTGCCACCCGGGTCAGGTCATTCGCCGTAACGCTATCTGCATCATGTTGGGGAGTGAGCGTCAGCGAGACGATCGCGACGTCGTCAATCCCGCGCCCCACGATCAGGGGCTCTCCAATGCCAACGGGAATGCGATCCATGTTCGCGCGGACTTTATCATGAACGCGGAGGATCGCTGTATCCGCCGAAGTCCCAACAAGGAAACGCGCCATGACCAGAGCGTAGTCATCGCTGGTTTGGGAATAGACATGTTCGACTTCGTTGATCCCTTGAACAATGGTCTCCAAAGGCTCGGTGACCAGCTTCGCCGCGTCTTCCGCCTTCAAGCCGGGGGCCTGAACATGGATGTCGACCATGGGAACCGAAATCTGCGGCTCTTCTTCGCGTGGCAAGCTGACGAGGGCGACAAGCCCGACCGCCAAAGCCGCGAGGATCATGAGCGGTGTCAGTGCCGACTGTATAAAGGCTTTGGTCAACCCACCCGCGATGCCGAGGGGTGATTTCGAAGGATCATCACTCATGGCCGATCACCAACTGCTCGCCTTCCGAAACGCCGGAAAGAATTTCGACCATGAGCACTCTGTTCACGTCTCGTGTTGACCCAATGACAACGGCCCGCTGAACCGGCTCTGCACCGCCAACAACGGTCACAAAATCCAAGCCCATCCGGCTTTCGACGGCCTCTGCGGGCACCATCAGGGCAGAGGTTTTGCCAATGGGCAGGCGGACAAGCACACGGGCGTCAACGAAATCCGTAGCCAGACCCTCAACATCGACATCTACGACAACCCGCCCATTTTCGATCAGCGGATAGACCTTTGCGAGCCTGCCGATGGTTTCTTCCCCATCGCTTCCAATGCGAATTTCGGCTCCTTCGACGAGAAACCCAGCGTGCCGTTCAGGGACTGCCAGCCGCAGGTAGAAACCTCCACCGCCAATTTCAGCAATCGCTTCGCCCGGAATCACAACCGATCCTTCAGTGACCGGAACCTTGAGAACCGTCCCAGACATCGGTGCCAGCACGGTTCCTTCGGCCTCGCGCTGTTTCAACACATTTCTCTCAGCTTCAACCGTATCAATTTGCCCAACGAGCACGTCCACCTGAGTGCGCAGCTGATCCAGCCTCTGAACCGTTGTTACTCCACGCTGCAACAGGCTTTCGCCACGCTCCAATTCGGCTTCAGCATTTTCCAGCTGTGCTTGCAATGCCCGCAAGTTCGCATCAACAGCACCGAGTTGGAGAGTCAATTTTTCATCGGTAACAGTCGCGATTTGCTGCCCCTGTTCGACCTGTGATCCCTCACTGACACCAACGCTTTGGATGGTGCCACCAAGGCGAGCCCGGGCGGGGACACGATCGCGGGCTTCGATCCGCCCAAACACGGCTTTCCACTCCGTCAATTCAACAGATTGTACCTGAGAAACGTCCTCGGCCCATACGACAGTCGGCATCAATAAAGCAAGTAAAGGGAGAAACTTTCTTAACATCGAGGAGCTCCTATTCAGGTGGATCAGTCAATATATGCAAATTATTGAATATATATCAAGATGTAACCGTCAACACGATTGGGACAGGACGCACTGATTGCTTAGGGGAGGATTTCAGGCTCATCGTAACTATCAAACAGTTGAGATGAGAATGAAATCCGGAAAGCAGATTTCTGCTAAAGGAATTGAACTTCTGCTTTGGGCCGGAAGCTACAGTAGGAGCACCAAGAGTGAAATATAGCTGGGTCCGCATGTCCGACATTAGTTGTGTCCACATCGAAAACTGGCCTTCGCCAATAGGACGTCGTCTTCGAACAGCCCAACTCGCCCGAATAGTCACTCTCTAGCGTGGGGCACCTGGCAACTAACCCATTGATACTTAATGGCTCAATTTCACGATCCCTAGGACACCTTGGCCCTTATTTCTTAGCGTATATTGAGGTAGTGGGAGACCGCTATGGAGTCCCCCTTTCTCACTAAGATATTTTTTTGGACCTTTTGACTAAAGGTGTCCCACGAATTCGTGGGTGTTTTGCGATCTGGGTTCAAACGCTCTCTATTCGACGCGCATCTGCTCGCTTTATAGGCCCGTTACGCTCAAATTTCTTCGTTTAGATCGCCGCTGATTATTCTTCTCTGTGGGACAGGAGAGCCATCAGGTTATAGACTGATCCACCCTGTTCTACGCATTTCCCACTGCCTTACGGATACTGTGTTAGGAGCGTATTGCGTGCTTCACATCATTGCTGCCGGCGCTTTTCTCAGTCATGCAGAAGCCCTTCTTGATGATCCATTTTCAAACGCGGCTGTCGAGACTACCCAACAATACCATGGGTATTCTCGTTTCATTAGGAGGATACGCCGACGCGCCTTCTAGCGAATCCACTCACACGCTCGTTCGATCGACACTCAAGAGCGCATCGAGGCAATTTCTTTCGTTAGAAGCCTCAAACGGGTTGTCGTTCCCGTTCTGGCTTATAGGCACAAACCAAAGCCAAGCACATTTCGATTGGTTGCCAAAAAGTTTCATTTCATTTCTAATATCGAAAGAAATGGAGGGACACTGTGAAATCCGGAACAAAGACTGGTGCGCGCCAAACGGAAATTCTGAAGTTATTGAAGCTTCAGGGGCGAGTATCGGTCGACCAACTGGCGGAACTGTTTAACACCACACCCCAAACAATTCGAAAAGACCTGAATGCCCTGGCAGCTGACAGCCAGATTCTACGTTTCCACGGCGGCGCAACCCTTGCGGCAGGCACTGAATATACAAGCTTTGATGCTAGAACCGAAATCGCAAAAGAAGAGAAAGATCACATCGGCGGCTTGGTTGCAGCCAAGATCCCCGATCATTCCAGCGTGATCGTAAATTCTGGGACGACAACGGCCGCTGTTGCACAGCATCTTAAACAACACACCGGTTTAAAGGTGGTTACAGATTCTTTGATTTTGGCCAACATATTAAGGAGTTATGTTGGCGTTGAGCTAATGGTTCCAGGGGGAATCGTACGCAGCACCGACGGTGCAATCCTAGGCGAGACAGCTATCGAATTTATTCGTCAGTTTCGCGCAGATATCGCCGTCGTCGGCGCGGCGGCCATCGCGCCGGACGGTGCCCTTCTGGACTATGACCTGCGCGAAGCCTCGGTATCGCGTGCGATAATGAGCAGCGCTAGGAATGTTATTCTGGCCGCCGACAGTTCTAAGTTCGGCCGTGTCGCCCCAGTGGCTTTTGGGCATTTGAACCAGATCGACATGATGGTGACAGATTCAGGATGCCCACCCGCGTTGCGCAGTCTGTGCAAGACCCATGCAGTGGGCCTCTTGACCTAAAGTCACAAAAATCTTTCTTGACTGATCAATTCGTTTTTCCGAAGCTTCGAAAGAAACGAACGGAAAAACGCACCAGAGAATCGCGGACCGTTTGTCTTTGGGAGGAGGTAACGCGAATGCTGGTGCTACTGCGCCCTATCGCATGGATCAATACCCAGATGCTGCGCCTTGGTCGGCAGATGGCCTGGGCGGCCTTGGCCCTGATGGTCATTGTAATCCTTACCCAAGTTGTTTTTCGCTATGCTTTGAACAATGCGTTGAACTGGCCGGACGAGGCCGCCCGTTTCCTGATGCTATGGATGGTTGCCCTGATGGCACCCTCTGGCATGCGGTGGGGGGGCTTTGTTGCGATCGACATGTTTCCCGAGTCGCTCCCCAAGAAAGCGGGTCGGGTGTTGACGCTTATCCTGTTGTGTCTCGCTCTGGTCGTGCTGATCCCTGCTATCGGACATGGCTATAATCATACGTTTGGATTTGGAGGTAAGTTCGACAGCTCCTCCCTACGTGTCCCGCTAGAGCTCCTAGGCATGGAGGGCTTCAAGGTTAAGCTGCGCTACATGTACGGCTCGCTTCTTCTGTGTGTCGTGCTGCTGACCTCTGTCACGGTCGAGATGATCCTGCGAATGCTGGTGCAGATCGTTCATCCCGACGCCGAGTTGCCCGATGACGACTCCGGGCTGCATATTCCGAGGGCGGATTGATGCTGGCGTTCTTCCTTCCGCTTTTTCTGGTTTTCCTGATCCTAGGCCTTCCGGTCTTCTTCGCATTGCTTCTGTCACCGGGTCTGTTGCTGTGGCTGAACGGGCAAGAGCGGGACGTCGCCCTTCTTTATCGCAATGTCTACAATGGCATGGACAGTTTCCCACTGATGGCACTGCCCTTCTTCGTGCTTGCGGGCGAGTTAATGAACCGGGGCGGCATCACAACGCGTCTTGTTGAATTCAGCCAAGCGATGATGGGCCATCTGCGCGGTGGGCTGGCACATGTAAACATCCTCAGCTCGATCTTATTTGCGGGCCTATCTGGCTCTGCGGTGGCAGATACCTCTGCGCTTGGATCGACGCTCATCCCCGCGATGGAAAAGAACGGCTACAGCCGCAAATTTGCAGCGGCGGTTACAGCCGCCAGTTCCGTGATCGGGCCGATCATTCCGCCCTCGGGCATCATGATCATCTATGCCTATGTCATGGGGGAAAGCGTGGCTGCCCTTTTCCTCGCAGGAATCGTGCCCGGTGTTTTGGTCGGTGTTGGGTTGATGGTGGTCGTCAGGCTAATGGCCGATAAATACGACCTGCCCAAAGCAGAGCGGATCGTCGCACCAGACCAGACCATTTCGTCGATGGAGTCTGGCTTCAGCTTTTTCCTGCTACGCCTCAATATCGCTGGAGTTCTAATGGGGGTATTCTTCGGGCTGCTCGCCATTGCGCGTAGGTGGGGCGTGGATATTCAGGTGCCCGGCTGGCTTGTGTTCGTGGTCTTCCTGCCTGCCGCACATATTCTGCTGTTGCGGATGCGCACCCGGGTTAGCAGCGACTTCCGCATCATCTGCAAGAAAGCGGTGGTGCCGCTACAAACCCCGATCATCATTCTTGGCGGTATTCTGGTGGGTGTATTCACCCCAACCGAAGCCAGCGCCGTTGCCGTGGCCTATGCGCTCTTCGTCGCCTTCTTCATCCTGCGATCGATGAAACTGGGTGACTTGCCCGCAATCTTAAAGCGTGCAGCCTTGTCGTCGTCCACCGTGCTGCTTCTTGTGGGCGCGGCTGTCGCGTTCAAGACCGTTGTCAGCCTGTCCCACGCGCCGGAAACCATGGCCGCGTTCATTCTGGGCCTGTCGGAAAACCCCCTGACGCTATTATTCTTGATTAACATCCTGTTGTTCATCGTCGGGATGTTTCTGGATGCGGGGCCGGCCATCATCATCCTCGGTCCAATCCTAGGGCCGATTTTTGTCGATCTGGGCGTCCACCCTGTACATTTCGCCATCATCATGTCGGTCAATCTGACCGTCGGGCTGGCGACGCCACCCATGGGGTTGGTGCTTTTCGTGGCTAGCTCGGTTTCCGGTGAAAAGGTTGAAACCATTTCCCGAGCCATCCTGCCATTTCTCTTGGTCGAGATCGCGGTGATCTTCCTGATCACCTATGTTCCGGCCATTTCAATGACGATCCCGCGACTGACGGGTTTTGTCCAATAAAGCGAAGACATTGAACACATTCAAAGGGAGGAGATCATGTTCAAAACAACCGTTAAGGCGCTGAGCGTCGCGGCCATTCTCGCCGGCTCCGCGCTGACGGCGCAGGCGGCGGATTATACGATCCGAGCCACCGCAAACTCGAACGAGAATGACGAGGACTACGACGGTCTGATCGTATTCAAAAACTTCGTCGAAAGCGCATCGAATGGCGCCATCGAAGTTGAGCTGTTTATCGGCACCCAACTCTGCTCGAAAGGCGCGGAATGCCTGCAGGGCGTGGCGGACGGCACAATCGACGTCTACATTTCGACCTCGGGCGGTGCATCCGGAATTTTCCCCTATGTTCAGGTACTTGACCTGCCTTACCTCATGGCCAACGACCGGGTTGCCGAAGCTGTTCTCGCCGGCGATTTCACGCGCAAAATGCGAGAGATGGCGCTGGCAGACAGTGGTGGTGCGATCCGCCTGATGACCATCGGGAACACTGGTGGCTGGAGAAACTTTGCCAACACCAAGCGCCGCGTTCAGAACCCTTCGGACATGGACGGCCTGAAGATCCGCACCGTTGTCGCAGACCTTCCGCAGGAACTGGTCAAAGCCCTTGGCGCCTCGCCAACTCCGATTCCTTGGCCGGAACTGTTCACCAGTTTCCAGACCGGTGTGGTTGAAGGGTCCAAGAATGGCATCACCGACATTATGGGTATGAAGTTCCCGGATGCCGGCCTGCAATATGTCACACTTGACGGTCACGCCTACATGGGTGCCCTGTGGTGGATGAACAACGAAAAGTTCATGTCGATGCCCGAGGACCTGCGTCGCGTGGTTGTCGATGGATTTGCGGATCTTCAGCAGGCGACCTTTGCCTCGCCCAAACGCAAGTCGATCCAGGCTTATGCTGACTTCGTCGCAGGTGGCGGTGATCTCTATGTACCGACCCCTGCCGAAAAGGCAGCCTTCAAAGAGGCAGCCACCCCTGTCTACGACTGGTTCAAGTCGAATGTGAAAGGTGGCGAGGAAATCTTCAACGCTTTGACGTCCGCGGTTGCCGAGGTCGAGGCCGACCTCGAGGCCGGCACTGCCAAGGACATCCAGTAGCCTTAAGTTAACTCTCCCCGGGGGCCGCCCCAATCTCCTTCGGTCCCCGGGTTTTTCACCGGAACGGGTAAAGCCAAACCCGGTAATCATCAATCAACACATGGGCTTTCTCGATTTGTTCGGGCGTCATCTTCTTTTTCACTTCCTCTTGCGAGATCGCAGCGTCGGGGTCCCCCCCGATCGCCGAGAGGACGTACCACATATAGGCGCGGACAAGGTCGGGCGCGGGCATGCCGCGACCAACCTCGTAGTACCAGCCCACGCCCGATTGCGCCCCCGCGTGGCCCTTCATCGATGCGCGCAGATACCATTCGAAGGCGCGAGTATCGTCGCGCTCGACACCGAGTCCCAGAGCGTACATCACACCGATCAGCTCTTCGGCTTCAGCGTTGCCAGATCGCGCCGCTGGCAGAAGCTCTTTCATCGCAGCGGGATAATCCTTGGCATCCATCAGATCGCGCGCCGTTTCAATCTCGGCCATCGCAGGCGTTGTCAGCAGCAGCAGGGCAAGGGTTGGAAGTCGCATATAGTCTCCGTTCTCATAGCCCTTGCGGGCGCGCCCGCGTATGGGAACCCGCTTCCCGAACCGTTGCAACCCTCGGATTTCATCGCTTTCGATCCGGCGCAGGCCAAGATTGGCCAGCTGTTGTTCTTCGACCCGATCCTGTCCGGAAATCGCAACATCGCCTGCGCCACTTGCCATCACCCGGACCACGGAACCGGCGATGGGCTATCGCTTGGCATTGGCGAGGGCGGAGTGGGTCTCGGCCCAGACCGGACTCCCGGACAGGGTGACAGCCGCATCATCAAACGCATTCCCCGCAACGCGCCAGCGCTCTGGAACCTCGGTGCCAAAGAGATCGAAATTCTGTTCCACGACGGGCGGGTCTCGGTCTCTGATATTTATGACAATGGATTTGACACCCCGGCGCAGGAATGGCTGCCCGACGGTTTGAATTCAATCCTCGCCGTTCAGGCGCTGTTCCCACTGACGTCGCAGTTCGAAATGGCCGGAGACCCCAAGGAAAACCAGGTCGCCGGCGCAGCCTATGACAGGATTGATGCGGTCTGGCCGATTTTGGCCAAGCGGGTCCGGATCATTCCCGAATACGCCGAAATGTTCATCGAAGCTTTCGACGATGTGGACCAGGCGCTGGACATAAACATTACCCACATCGCCAACGCCCTCGCTGCGTTCGAGGCCACCGAGTTTCAAAGCTATGACAGCCCGTTCGACGCCTATCTAAACGGTGACGATAGGGCTATGACCGAAATCCAGAAGCACGGTATGGAGGTCTTCTTCAGCAAGGCCAATTGTTCCGGTTGCCATTCAGGCCCGCTCTTCAGCGATCAAGAATTCCACGCGTTGATGCTGCCGCATTTTGGTCCCGGCCGAACACGGCAATGGGATCCAATCGTGCGCGACGTGGGGCGCATGGGGGCGTCGGACCGGCTGGAAGATGCGTACAGGTTCCGCACACCTTCTCTTCGCAATGTGACACTTTCAGCGCCATACGGTCATAATGGCGCATTCGCAACGCTTGGGGCGATGATCCGGCACCATATTAACCCGAAAGAGAGCTTCACCCGCTGGCAGCCGGTCATGGCCGACCTGCCAGAGGTGCCTTGGTTAGCATCGATAGACTTCCTCCCTCTTCAAGACAAACGTGAACGCACCCGATTGGGATCGCAACTGGATATCCAGCCTGTAGCGCTGCTTAAAAGCGAGATCGCGGCGCTTGAGGCCTTCCTGCATGCGCTGACCGGCACGCAGTCGATTGAGGGCCGTCTGGGACGCCCCGACCGGGTTCCCAGCGGATTGGAGGTGCCCAAATGACAACGGTTCTGTGCGTCGGGGCGGCGGTCGTCGACTTCGTTTTCTATTTGGACCAATTTCCTGACAGGCCAGAAAAATACGGCACTGACAGAGCTGCAATTGTGGGCGGTGGATGCGCCGCCAATGCCGCCGTTGCCATCGCCCGGTTGGGCGGCCGCTCCGTATTGGGCACGCGGCTGGGGGAAGACCCCATCGGCGACATAATCGTTGCCGAACTCGATTCTGAAGGTGTCGACACAGCCAACATCACGCGAACGAAGGGGGCACGAAGTTCCTATTCTTCGATCTATATCGACGGCGGCGGCGAACGCCAGATCGTCAATTTCCGCGGAGAGGGGTTGGTTTTGGATACGGAGTGGTTCGGCGAAATCGGTCGGATTGACTCAGTTTTGGCCGATACTCGCCGCGTCGAAGCGGCCATCGCGGCGATGGAACTTGCAAAAGATCGTGGCGTCCCGGGCATCGTCGATGGCGAGGCCCCTATTGATCCGGCGATCCTTTACCCGGCCAGCCACGTTGCTCTGTCGATGCAGGGCCTGCGCTTTCTATTGCCTGATATGCCTGTCAATCAGGCGCTGATTGAGATCTCGCATAAATACAACTGCTGGGCCTGCGTGACAGATGGAGCGAAGGGTGTCTGGTACACCGATGGGGGCAAAGTCAGCCATGTACCAGCGCTTCAGGTCGAGGTGAAAGATACGCTTGCCGCTGGCGATATCTGGCACGGAGCCTTTGCACTGGCGCTGGCCGAGGGAGCCGACGAAGCAACTGCAGTCACCACTGCAAATGCGGCTGCGGCCCTGAAATGCACGCGTTACGGGGGGCGGAACGGGGCTCCCTCTCGCGCCCAATTGGATGACTTTCTCAAGGAGTACGGGAAATGATGCTAAGCCCTGGAAAACTGTGGGGCATTCGCCGCATGGCGGACGAAAACGGTGTGTTCAAGATGACCGCAGTCGACCAGCGCCCCCCCATAAAAGGGCCGATCGCGGCTCATCTTGGATTGGAACAGGCCCCGTGGGATCAGGTGGCCCGGTTCAAGGGCCTGCTGGTCGAAACGCTTCAGGCCCAAAGCACCGCCATGCTGCTTGACCCGCATTACGCGATCCCTTGTGGAATTGACACGCTGTCTCCGTCCAAGGGGTTGGTGGTGACACTTGAAGACAGCCTGTTTGTCGAAACTGATCAAGGACGGCTGTCCTCGGACATTGACGATTGGTCAGTGTCCAAAATCAAGCGCATGGGTGGAGACGCTGTGAAAGTACTGGCATGGTATCGCCCCGACGCCGGCGGCGATGTGGTTCAGGCCCAGAATGACTATGTTAAACGCATCGGGGAGGAATGCGCGAAATATGACATTCCCTTCCTGCTAGAGATGCTGGTCTATCCACTGGCGGCCGATGCCCACCAAACCCGCGATTATGTCGAGATGAAAGGCAAGAAGGCCGACGATGTTCTGGCCACGGTCGAGGAATTCGCCAAGCCAAACTATGGCGTCGATATCTTCAAGCTGGAAAGCCCGGTCAATGCTTCGGACGCTGACGGATCGGCGGAAGTTCAGGCCGTATTTGATGAAATGGGACGGCTTGCAGGGCGACCATGGGTGATGCTGTCGGCCGGCGCAGGAAAGCCTGAATTCCGCAAGGTATTGGAACACGCCTTTGCCGCTGGGGCCTCAGGCTTCCTAGCCGGGAGGGCGATCTGGCTTGATGCGTTTCAGGCCTATCCCGATTGGAAAGCAATCCGGAATGGGCTGGAACTAGGGGCCATTGATTACATGCGCGACATTTCGAAATTGGCGGATGAGAAGGCTGCAGATTGGGCGAAACACCCTTGTTACGGGGCAGGAGGCGCGCAGTTTAGCCCGAATAACGACAGCTTCCGGCATACCTATCCGGATTTCGAGAACGCGTGATGAGGCTTGGCATCCTTCCCCTTGGGCGTCCAACCTTCGATGTCCCCTATGCCGAGGAAAAACTGGCTGCCATGATTTCCGCGCTGGAGGCTACGGACCACGAGATCATTGGCCCGCGCGACCTTCTGTTTGACGAAGACGCCACGCAGGTCGCGATTGCCGATTTGCAGACCTCTAACGTTGACCACGTTCTGGTTCTTCAGGTCACTTTCACCGATGCGTCGATGACCGTCGCGATTGCAACCGCCTTCAAGCAACCCGTCTCGATCTGGGCGATACCAGAACCCCGTTTGGGCGGGCGGTTGCGGCTCAATTCCTTTTGCGGCCTGAACCTTGCCTCACACGCGCTCAGTCTGAATGCGCGTCAATTCGGATGGCTTTATGCTGATCCCGACGGAGACGTTTCAACCGACTTGAAAACGCTTTTGGCGGGCGAGCGTCTGTCCGGAGACCTAGCTCCGACCAGCATTCCAAAGGCTACGCCAGACGGTGAACGCATTGCAGAAGCGATCGCTGGCCGCCGCATCGCCCGGATTGGCGATCACCCAGCGGGCTTCGACACCTGCGCCTATGACGCAGACACGATACGAGAGTTGGCAGGGGTCGAGGTCGAGGCGCTGCCACTGGATAGGCTGTTCAACACGGCTCGTTCAGTTCCGGCTGAGGCCACCGCGGCGCTACATCAACAGGCCGAGGCGGAGCTGTCCGGATTGGAGGCGGTCGATCAGGACGAACTCGACCGCTCGCTGCGTCTTAAGGCCGGGTTGGATCTTATGCGTGACCAGGGCGGCTATGACGCCTTTGCAATCCGCTGCTGGCCGGAAACATTTACTGAATATGGCGGCGCGGTCTGTGGACCCGCAGCAATGATGGGCGAGGGCCGCGTGCCCTGCGCTTGCGAGGCGGATGTCTACGGTGCGCTGACCAATCTGATCCTGATGGAGGCTGCGCAAGCTCCGGTCTTCCTGACCGATCTGGTCGACATGGACTCTACTGACGATACCGGGGTGGTGTGGCACTGCGGACAGGCGCCGATCTCCATGCGCGATCCAAATGTCCCCGCACAAGCAACCATCCACACCAACCGCAAACAACCGCTGCTCTATCAGTTCCCTTTGAAACCCGGCACTGTCACGTGCATGCGGATCAGTCAGGCTCATGGTCGCGGTCCGCATATGGTCCTGACCAAAGCCGAGGTACTTAAGCGCCCGATGGCCTTTACTGGTACGTCAGGCGTTCTTCGGTTCGATCGGCCTGTCGACGAGATCTTGGCCGACATGATCGCCTGCGGGCTGGAGCACCACATGGCACTTGCCTATGGGGACCATCGAGAATCCCTTCGAGGGGCGGCCGGGTCCATGGGCCTGCCTCTTCTGGAGCTATGACATGACGGTACGATATGGCCTGATCGGATCGGGCATGATGGGACAGGAACACATTCGCAACCTCAACCTCCTAGAGGGTTGCGAGGTGGCTGCCGTGTCCGATCCGGACGAGGCCATGCGGCACCTATCGGTGGAGACGGCAGACAGCAATGTGCAGGCCTTTGCCTGTCACAAGGAGCTGTTATCTGCTGGCTTATGTGATGCCCTTCTGATTGCCTCTCCGAACGACACTCACCACGCGATTATGAAAGATGCATTGGCGACCAACTTGCCGATCCTTGTGGAAAAACCCCTGTGCACGACAGCAGATGACTGCCGCGAGGTGATCACCATGGCCAAAGGGCGCCCTGCCCCGGTTTGGGTGGCAATGGAGTACCGATATATGCCGCCAGTCGAACGCCTGTTGAACGAGGTGCACAATGGAACCGTCGGAGTGCCACGCATGATGGCCATCCGCGAGCACAGATTCCCTTTCCTTGACAAGGTAGAGAACTGGAACCGATTTGCTGATCGTTCAGGTGGTACTCTGGTCGAGAAATGCTGTCATTTCTGGGATCTGATGCGCCTATGTCTGAAGAGCGATCCTGTGCGCGTCTACGCTTCTGGCGGGAATGACGTAAACCACCTTGGCGAGACCTACGGCGACCTAATGCCGGATATTTTGGATAATGCCTTTGTCATTGTAGATTTCGAGAACGGCGCCAGAGGTATGCTGGACCTGTGTATGTTCGCCGAGGGTTCCTATTGGCAGGAAGTCGTGTCCGTCACGGGTGAAAAGGCACGCGTGGATGCCAAAGTCCCGGGACCATCCCGCTTCTCGGTCGACAAGAAAGAACGCGCGTCCGAAGTAGAAATTTCGGTCCGTGCAACCAAGGAAGTGCAGGTTGAAGAAATCCACGTCGACGAAACGGTTCTCGCAGCTGGTGACCACCATGGCTCGACGTTTTTCCAGCACCAGAAGTTTCGGGATATGCTTCTTGCAGGCAACAATGCCCCCGAAGTAAGCCTAGACGACGGGCTCTGGTCCGTGATTGTCGGTGAAGCTGCAGAGGAAAGCGTCAGAACCGGCCAACCTGTAGAGATCGAAAGATGATTGAAACCTTTGGGCATATGCCCGACGGCGAACCGGTTCACCGGATTACTTTGACCGGCGGTGGGCTGACAGCCTGCCTTTTAACTTACGGCGCGGTTATTCAGGACCTGCGTCTGGCAGGGCATGACGACCCTCTGGTTCTGGGGTTCCCCGACTTCCCCCCCTACCTGACACATTCTCCATATTTCGGGGCGATCGCCGGACGTTGTGCCAATCGCGTGCGAGACGGGCATGTCGAATTGGACGGGCAAAATTTCCAGTTGGACCGAAACTTTCGAGACCGGCACATGCTACACGGCGGTTCGGATGGTACCGGCAAAAGGCTGTGGCATGTCGTGCAAAACAGCACAGATAGCGCCACTTTGGCTATCAAGCTGGATGACGGCCACATGGGATTCCCTGGTGAACTGCAGATTCATGCAGAGTTCACGCTGTTACCGGAAGGCGTCCTGGACATCCGGCTGACGGCTCAAAGCAATGCGACCACGCTCTGCAACCTCGCACATCACAGCTATTTCAACCTGTCCAGCGAGGCTTCCGTACTGAAACACGACATGCGCATCGCAGCGGATCATTATCTTCCCGTGAATGACGACCTGATCCCAACCGGCGAAATCCGACCCGTAAAAGGAACAGATTTCGACTTCACCGAGTTTTCTGACCTGACCGCTGCAACCGAGCTCGACCATAATTTTTGTTTATCAACAAAGCGGCAAGAGCTTCGCCCGGTCGCGTGGATCCGAAGCAAGAAATCGGGCGTCTCTATGGAATTGCGGACGACTGAACCCGGACTTCAAGTCTATACCGGAGAACATATCGATATCCCGGTGGCCGGATTGGCCGGGCAGGAAATGGGGCCAAATGCAGGAATTGCGATGGAACCGCAGATTTGGCCAGACGCAAACCACCACCCGTCTTTCCCTCAGGCACTTCTACTCGCCGGAGAGACCTATGATCAACACACCCAATACATCTTCTCGAAGGGCTGAACATGACCGATTTCAATGGATTGATGCAGCAAGCCAACCTGATTGGCGGCGAATGGATCGGCGCCGATAGTGGACAGACGATCGACGTCACGAACCCCGCGACAGGCGAGGTGATCGGCACTGTACCTAACGGTGGCGCGGACGAAACAAACCGCGCCATCGCCGCAGCGAGCGAGGCCTTTAAATCGTGGTCACGGACAGACTTGATGGTTCGGGTAAAGCGTCTGCAGGACCTGCACGACGCGCTATTGGACAATCAGGAGCCGCTGGCGCAGCTGCTCACCGCGGAACAAGGGAAACCTTTATTCGAAGCACGTGGCGAGATTGCGATCGGAGCGGCGTACATCCGTTGGTTTGCCGAGGAAATTCGCCGTACCAAGGGCGAAATCGTACCCGCACCGACAAATGACCGGCGTCTTCTTGTCACCCACCACCCCGTGGGTGTCGTCGGCGCGATCACACCTTGGAACTTCCCGTCATCCATGCTGGCGCGCAAGCTCGGCCCAGCCCTTGCCGCAGGCTGTACCGTGGTGGCCAAGCCAGCGACGGCGACGCCCTACTCTGGTCTGGTCTGGGGAAAGCTGGCGCAGGACGTTGGTTTCCCTGATGGCGTAGTGAACATCGTGACGGGTTCGTCTCGCGCTATCGGTGGTGCCATCATGCAGAGCCCCGATGTGCGCAAAGTGACCTTCACCGGCTCGACCGAGGTCGGAAAAACGCTTATCCGGCAATCTGCCGACACGGTGAAGAAAGTGTCGATGGAACTTGGTGGCAATGCGCCCTTCATTGTATTCGATGATGCAGATATCGATGCGGCGATCGAAGGCGCAATGATCGCCAAATACCGCAACATGGGCCAGACCTGTGTCTGCACCAATCGGTTCTATGTTCAAGCAGGCATTCACGACGCCTTTGTTGCGCGGCTGAAAGATGCGACAGCAGGGCTTGTCGTCGGAGCGGGTACTGAAGACGGGGTTCAACAAGGCCCCATGATCGACGAGGCCGGGGTTTCCAAAGTCGAAGAGATGATTGGTGACGCTGTGGCCAAAGGTGCCGTCGTTGTCGAAGGCGGCGAACGCCACGCTCGGGGCGGCACGTTCTTTCAGCCCACGGTGGTCACCGGTGCAACGGCGGACATGCAATTCGCGACCGACGAAATCTTTGGCCCCCTTTCGGCGGTTTTTAAATTCGAGACGGAGGAAGAAGCCCTCGCCGCCGCAAACGCTACCGAGTACGGGCTTGCCGCCTATGCCTATACCCGCGATCTGGGTCGAGCCTTCCGTCTGAACGAAGGGCTGGAATACGGCCTGATCGGGATCAACGCGGGGCTGATCACAACCGTCGAGGCCCCCTTCGGCGGGCTCAAGGAAAGTGGAATGGGCAAGGAAGGCGGCTCCCAAGGCCTGGATGACTACCTCGAGACCAAATACACCTGCGTAGCGGGCCTCGGCGTATGATCCTCATCACGGAATTCATGAGCGAGGCTGCGGTTGGCCAGCTTTCCGCTGAACATAAGACAGTCTATGCCCCTGATCTCGCTGACAAACAGGGGAAAATACCCGACCTTTTGGAAGGCGTCCGAGCTTTGATCGTACGCAACCGGACTCAGGTGACGGCCGAATTGTTGAACGCCGCACCAGATCTACAACTCGTGGGTCGTCTTGGAGTTGGTCTGGACAACATCGATCTCGACGCCTGCAAAGCGCGCGGGGTTCAGGTCATCCCGGCAACCGGCGCGAATACTCTTTCGGTAGCCGAATATGTGGTAACCAATGCGGCAAACTTACTGCGCAATGCGTATCAAGCCAACGAGGCGATGTTGGCTGGGAACTGGCCGCGGGCGGAATGTTCCGGGCGAGAGATCGCTGGTCGACGCATGGGGCTGGTCGGCTTTGGAGCAATCGCGCAAGAGACCGCGCGACTTGCTCGAGCGTGGGGCATGGAAACCTGCGCTTACGATCCATTTTTGCCAGAGGACCATCCCGCATGGCAACGCACCGAACAGATGCCTCTTGAACAAGTTTTGCTGGAGGCAGATGTTATCAGCCTGCATGTGCCGTTGACCGCTGAGACGCATCATCTGATCAACGCGGAGCGCCTGTCGCTGATGAAGGACGATGCGGTTCTGATCAACGCGGCCCGCGGCGGCGTTGTTGACGAAGCTGCGCTGGCAGAGACCATGCGCGCGGGAGGCCTCTTTGGTGCTGCTTTGGATGTATTCGAAAAAGAACCGCTGACTGAAAGTGCCTCCAAACAATTCAACGGGCTTCGAAACCTGATCCTGACACCGCATATCGCAGGCGTCACCCAAGACAGCAATTCCCGTGTAAGTACGATGATCGCCGGTCTCGTCCTAAAGCGGTTGGCATGAGAACGGGCCGTCTCCAGTGATTTTGCACACGGGCTCTTCAGGGCTTCCAAGAAGACGGTGCGGACTTTGCCGACCTGTTTGCCCTCATCGCTCCAAAGACAGTCTGGGGAAATTTGGTCAGAAATCCGGAATCCGGACGAATACCTTTATCCCTGATCTGGCTTGATCAGAACTTTCCCAACGGCACGCCCTTCGGCCATCATCTCGCAGGCGTCCAATGTCTTTGAGACGGGGAAACGCGCGGCGGTAATTGCATCGAAGTCGACCGTTCCGCTTTCGATTAGCTCTACAGCTTCGGCAAACTCGCCGGTGAACAGGATGGAACCGACCGAAGAGACTTCTTTGATCGCATTCAGGTGCAGGTTGATCGGCACCTCGCTCGGCTGGATCAGAGACAGAACAGCGATCACACCCTGCTTGCGCACGGCTTCCAAAGCCTGGTTGTAGGCATGCGGCGAACCGCTGGCCTCGACCACCACGTCATAATTGTTCGCCAGTTCCTTCATGTCGTCCTGACCGATGACAAACCCCTTAGAGGCACCGACAGCTTTGGCCGCCTCGATTGCCTCGGCTTTCAGGTCGGTTACATGAACCTTTGCTCCCTTGGCATGAGCGCCAATGGTCGCCAGCAGGCCCATCGGACCACAACCCGTGATCAGAACTTTGTCGCCCTCTTTGACACCCGCACGATTGACCGAGTGCATGGCGCAGGCCAGTGGTTCGGCAAAGGTCAGATGATCGGGGTTAACGCCGTCGGCAACCGCATGACAACAGCGCGCGGGAAAGTCGAAGTATTCGCGGAAAAAACCGTCGATGTGAGGCTTTGTCGTTGCAGACCCGGGGAACCGTTTGGTCGGGCACATATTGATGTCGCCGCGCTGGCACGCGTCGCATTTTCCGCATTCGATCACCGGATTGATCGCAACCAATTGACCGGGTTTGAAATCATGACCGTTGGCATCTTTGACGTAGGCGCAAGCTTCGTGACCAAGCGTCACCGGATAGTCCAAGAAGAACCCCGCATTGGCGAAATGCCGGAAGTAGTGCATGTCCGTACCGCAGATACTTGCCGTTGCCAGCTTAAGACGCACGTGGTCGGGCGCCAGTTCGTCCGGCATCTCCGCCTGTTCGATCTGCATCTCACGCGCGGCAGTCAAAAGTGATTTGTTGTAGCTCATAGTTTAGAATCCTACTGAGAAACCGCCATCAACCGGCAGTACGACGCCCGACACATGGGCGGCGCGGTTGGAAGACAGGAAATGGACAGCGTCCGCGATATCTTCGGGCTTACCGAATTTGCCACCGGGAATACGCCCTTCAATTTTGGCCCGACGCGCCGGATCTTTTTCGAGGATCGCGCGGGTCATGTCAGTGTCGATGAAACCGGGCGCAACAGCATTACAACGAATGCCAAAGGGTGCAGCATCCACGCAAACCGATCGGGTCAACCCGATTACCGCCGTTTTGGCGGTCACATAAGCAGCGGAAGACGGTAAGGCCATCAGACCTCCCATAGAGGAAATGTTGACGATCGCACCGCCCTGTTCCCTTTGCAGCTCGACGTAGCGACCGCAGGCAAGGAACATCGCCCTGACATTCAGACCGATTACCTGATCAAACTCCTCGGGCGAGACATCCCACATCGGTTTTTTCAGGTGCATACCGGCGTTATTCACCAGCACATCAATCTTTCCGGCCTCGGCGTGGATGTCGTCCAGAAAACTGACATCCCGGTTCAGATCGGCTTCAACAAAGCGAACGTCGCCGGAAAGAGAGCTCAGTTCCCCCTCTGAACGCGCCACGACATAGACGCGGTAACCGTCTTCCAGAAACCGTCTGGTTTGAGCAATGCCCAAACCCTTGTTGCCACCTGTGATGACCGCAACGCTCATGATGTTTTTCCTTCGAAATGATGGCGATACAGCGCATTCATTTGCGCCAGAAAATCTTCGGTCGGGATCTGCTTACGGAAGAAATCCGGCATGATCTCGCAGATGTCGTCAACGAACCCAAGGAACCAGACATCGCGCGGACGGGTCCAGGCATTGTCGATTGTGTGGAAGCCGCCTTTGAAAAATCCGGCCACATCAGGATTCTTCCCTTGCTCCAGCCATGTGTGTCGGTTGGCGGGCTGACCATTGCTGTCGAGGTAGATGCCTGACTGTACCTCTGGTGAGGTGATCCAGCGCGCAAATGCGATAGCCGCTTCCGGATCGTTGGTTTTGGCAGATACGCCAATCCCCGCCCCACCCAAGATAGCGCGGGGCCGGTCAAACCCCTCGCAGAGCGGCAAATCGAAATACGCCAGCTGATGCGTTTGGAAACCGGGGCGCGCATAGTTCACATAGCCGAACAGGCAAGGCGAACAGGCGAAGTCATCGCTATCCGACAAGGTTTCAAGCACCCCAATCGGGTTCGTATCAACTTGTTCGTCGGGTCCCAAATTGTACAGCGCGCGCAATACGTTCAAAGCGTAGCTGCCGTTTTCATCCGACACGAAATGTGTTGGGCTGAAAGGAAGGTCCTCTTCTCCGCGACCAGCCACCAGAGTCATCAGCATGTCGAATGCATCTACAGGCAATAACGGGGTCAGCGCGCGAAAGCTCTTTGCGTCCGCATCAAGGAACTGCTCCCACGTCCGAGGCAGCGGCGCCCCCAGATCCGGTCGATGCACAGCCATCTGGCATGCCGCATCAATGGCATAGGCCCAACACTGCCGGTTCCAAAGGTAACTTTCAGCCGATCCACCCAGAGACGCAGAGGTATCCAGATTACTCGGCAACGGCAGCAAAGCTCCGGAATCAGCGATCTGCCCCACATGCGGGTGATCAAGGATGATGAAGTCGTAATCCTCGGCAAGACGCAGAATCGGAGCATCAGCGAAGGCCTGAAGCGATCGCCTGGACCATTCAACCTCAACACCAACCGTTTCGGCATACAGACGGGAGGACGCCACAACGCAGTCGTATCCGCGTGGGTGGTCCCAAGTCATTCCCTTCAAGCTCACTAGAATCGCCTCTCGCTTTGCATGACCAAAACCTGACATAGCTGTCGTCATAATTTCAAGTATAAAAGTTACTTCTATATTTAGAAGTGCAGTGGTATCACGTGCCAAACCGACTCGCAAACTCATGGAGACGTAGATGTCTGCCGAAACCCACCCCGACGGCTCTGTCTGGATTGAACAAGATGGAAATGTGGCTGAGATCGTTTTGGATCGCCCAGCAAAGCACAATGCGCTGACGCCTCGAATGTATGCTCAAATTGCTGAATGCTGCGGTCAGGCGAACAAAACCGAAAGCATTCACGCCGTCATTTTTCGTGGAGCGGGAGACCGGGCCTTCTGCGCAGGTTCAGACACTAAGGCGCTTGATGGTTATGAAGACTTCTGGGCCTGGCGTAACCGCAACGATTACATCCCCCCCATCCTCGACCTTCGCAAACCGACGATCGCCGCCCTGAAGGGGTGGGCACTTGGCGGTGGATTCGAAATTGCATTGGCCTGCGATCTTAGAGTTGCAGCCCGGTCTACTGTCTTTTCCGCGCCCGAAGTGGCACTGGGGTGGAACGGAGCAGGCGGAGCTGCACAGCATATCACACGCATGGCAGGATACGGGCAGGCCATGAAAATCCTGCTTACCGGCGACAGGGTGAGCGCCGATCAGGCCGAAAAGATCGGGCTTATCGAATATCTGGTCGATGATGGTCAAGAGCTTGACGTCGCACGCGGCTTGGCTCACCAGATCGCGCAGCACTCCACTGTTGCGACACAGGCTGTCAAGGCGGCGGTTCGGTCGGCATTGGACCTCACCGTCGCACAGGGTTTGAAATACGAAAACGAACTGATGTCCCTGTGTTTCGCAAAGGTGGAACAATCGAAGCTCCGCAATGGTTGAGGGAGGCACACATGGCAAAGGCGGCACAGGCAAAACCATCGGACAAAAAAGAAAAATCTGCGGTCCCTTCCGTTGAAAAGGCCTTCGACATTCTCGAGCTTCTATCTGAGACTGAAGATGGCCTGACAATTAATGAGATGGTCGAGGCTTTGGGTCGCACGATGGGTGAGATCTATCGCATCATCATTTACCTCAGCGACCGCGAATACCTTGCCCAGAACCCTGATACCAGCCGCTACGCATTGACCCTGAAACTGTTCGAACTGTCACATCGTCATGATCCAACCGAGCGCCTGATAGGTCGAGCCGTCCCAATCCTCGAACGTGTTGCCCAACAGACGGGGCAATCATGCCATCTTGGGGTGCGAAACCAATCGAATGTTCTGGTACTTGCGTCGGTGGCCAGCCCGCTTCCCGCAGGCTATTCCGTTCGTACCGGGGCCATTTTCCCATTGGAGGGCACAAGTTCTGGATACGTGATTTTGGCCTTCTCCACCCAGGCAACACAGCGGCGTTACCTCGACCAGCTACCCGTCTCCGAGCGCGCGGTGGTTCAAGCTCGTTTGGACAACATTCGCGAACGAGGGTTCGAAGACAGTCCCAGCAAAATGGTTCATGGCGTTCGAA
>CAYFXM010000002.1:26806-47451 GCA_964346965.1 uncultured Actibacterium sp.
CGAAACCTTTGTGTTCCTGTGTTCGATAGTCGCGGCGTAACCGCTGCGATCACGACTGGTTTCATATTGCAGACGGATCAACAGGCTAGTGCTGAGGAGACGCTGCAGTCAATTCGTCAAGCAGCCCAAGAGTTATCAGAAACCCTCGGTTTCCGCTTGGCAGAAAGCGAATTTTCTCAGGCCCTGAATGCGCGCCAACAGCTAAAGGTGTAAATATGACGAACTCCAACCCCGACCTGCCACTCGACGGCCTACGCGTTTTGGACTTTGCACAGTTTCTTGCCGGACCTGTTGCCGCGTTGCGTCTTGCCGATCTTGGGGCTGAGGTGATCAAGATCGAGCGTCCTCAGGGGGGCGATTTGTGCCGTTCGATGGTGGTCAATGACCAGAGACTGGATGGTAACAGCCTCGTGTTTCACACATTTAACCGCGGCAAAAAAAGTGTCACCGCGGACCTGAAGCAACCGGGAGATTTGGAAAAGGTACAGCAGCTAATCGCGTCGGCTGATGTGATGATTCACAATTTCCGACCCGGTGTGATGGAGCGAATAGGTCTGGGCTACGAGAAAGTGCAAAAGTGGAACCCACGCTTGGTCTACGGGGCCGTATCCGGGTACGGCACCACGGGCCCTTGGGTCGGCAAGCCTGGTCAGGACCTTCTGGTTCAGTCTCTTTCGGGAATTGCTTGGCTCAATGGCAACGATGGTGACGGCCCGGTTCCGACGGGCTTCGCCATGCTCGATGTGGCGACAGCGGGCAATCTTGTACAGGGAATCCTGGCATGTTTGGTCCGCCGCGGAATAACCGGCCAGGGTGGTTTGGTTGAGGTCGATCTGCTTTCAACTGCAATCGACATGACCTTCGAGCAATTCACCTGTTTCCTCAATGACGATGAGCGTCAGCCACGACGCCACAAAATCGGTAACGCCAACCCCTATCAGCCAGCGCCATATGGGATCTACAAGACTGAAGACGGCTATCTGGCCTTTGCCATGACCCCGCTGGTGAAAGTCGCTGAACTCCTCGAAACTCCGGAAATAGCTACCTTCGGCCAAGAAGCGGCATTCACCCGACTTGATGAAATAAAAGAAATTGTCGCTGGTGTTTTCGTGACAAGACCAACCCAGCATTGGTTAGAAGTCTTAGAACCTGCGGGTATCTGGTGCGCTCCAGTGCTCGACTGGCCGGGTTTCGTCGAGAGCGATGGGTTTGAGGCGCTTGACCCTGTGCAGACCATTCGAACGGCTTCGGGCCACGAAGCACAAACAACCCGCTGCCCGATCCGGATTGACGGTGACGCGCTGAAAAGCAGCGCTGGAGCGCCGGCATTAGGCGCCGACACCGAAACGATCTTGGGGGCGCTCGGCCTTGAGAAATCTGAACAATGATCGCGCCACTTGAAGGGATCACCATAGTCGATTTCAGCCAGTTCTTAGCCGGACCCTATGCCTCGCTCAAATTGCTGGATATGGGCGCGCGCGTCATCAAGATTGAAAACCCTGACAAAGGAGATCTGTGCCGCCATCTCTACCTTTCAGACACTGAAATTGCCGGCGACTCAACCCTGTTTCACGCCATCAATCGCGGCAAGGAAAGCATTGCACTCGATCTGAAATCCACTGACGGTCTGGCAACCGCAAAAAAGCTTCTGACCAAGGCAGATGTCGTCATTCAAAACTTTCGGCCAGGCGTCATGGACAGGCTTGGTCTGGGTTATGACGCTGTCTCCTCGATCAAACCCGACATTATCTACGGGTCTATTTCAGGTTATGGTGGCTCTGGGGATTGGGCTGATCTAGCGGGTCAAGATCTCTTGGCACAGGCGCGTTCAGGTATCATGTGGCTAAGCGGTAACCTCCATCAGGGACCCGTACCGATCGGTCTGCCTATCGCTGACATAAGCGCGGGTGCCAACTTGGCGCAAGGATTGCTGGGAGCTTTGTTCCGTCACGCTCGAACAGGTCGAGGCGCTCTCGTAGAAACCAGCCTGCTTGAATCTCTGCTTGATCTGCAGTTCGAATTTCTGACCACTTATCTGAATAACGGTAACGTACCGCCTCAACGCGCAGAAAAAGGATCCGCACATGGATATCTAGCCGCGCCCTACGGTATTTATGAAACCGCCGAAGGCTATCTGGCTCTTGCCATGACACCGCTTGGGGTACTAGCGGACCTTTTGGAGCTTCCCGAACTCGTCCAAGATGTAGATAATCCAATGGCCGCATTCCAAAAGAAGGAACAAATCTACCGTTCGCTTCAACAGATATTCCTGACGCGTCCGGCCGCGTTTTGGGAGGAAGATCTTGGCTCGCAGGGGGTCTGGTGCGCTAGAGTACTAAATTGGCAGGAAATGCTCGCCGCCCAGGCTCCAGAAGTACTCAGTATGCTGTCAGATGATCGAAAAGAGCCCGGCAAAGGGCTAGAGATAGTCGAAACGCCCCTTCGCTTTGATCGCATTCGGCGTAGGTGCGCGCTTCCGGCCCCAACTCTAAATGAACACGGGTCGACAATCCTCCGTGAAACCGGCGATGATTGAGCTGCCACGCAAGTGAGACCTAACAAAGCAACTCGCACATTTGGTTGTTATACCGGACATTTCTCGCCTGCAGGGACTGGTGCCCGAGCGAAGCAGCGCCACCAAAGCTTCACTTAAAATTGGAATATGCGGTCATCGTAGACAGTCTGCGTTGGTAGCTTTGGATCACGGTTGCTGCTCAGCCCCACTGTATTCCCCTACGCTCTTGCGTCATGCTCCTCAGCGAATGCCTCCCAACGCTTGGCGCGGACAGTCTTGATGAGCTCGGGAACGACAACCAGCGGTAAAGCGAAGAGACAGATCATTTGCCAGTGTTCCCACCCCAGAGGAGCGGTGCGTAGAAGTGTTTGAAGTGGCACCCAATAGACTGCCGCAATCTGAGCCCCGACCATCGACATAAGTGCGAGAACCAGAAGCGGGTTGGAGAACCAGCCCAACCTCCAACAGGGCCGAGAGAAAGACCGGAAGGCAAAGACACTCATCTTCTCGAACAGAACCATGCCACTGAAAGCCGCGGTTCGGGCCACGATCTCTCCTTCAGGCAGAAAGACGTGGAATATGTAGAGGCTTGCCGACCCCGTATAGGCCCCGAATGCCAGTATGACCCAAAGCGATGTCCAATTCAGGATTCCGGCTTTCGGAGAGCGCGGCGGCTTGGTCATCTGATCGGGAGTGCCCGGCTCCAGCCCAAGGGTTAGCGCTGTAACCCCGTCGGTGACAAGGTTCATCCAGAGGATCTGCGTTGGCAAGAAAATCAGAGGCCCGCCAAGGGCAAGGTTCACAAGAATCGCAACGACCTCGCCCGCGTTCGAGGACAAGAGGTAACGCACGAACCGCTGGATATTCGCGAATTGCCGCCGCCCCTCGCGGATTGCCCGTTCGAGCGTTGCGAAGTTGTCGTCGAGCAGAACCAAATCGGCGGCATCCTTGGCTACGTCAGTTCCCCGTGTGCCCATGGCAACACCGATATCGGCCTTTTTAAGTGCCGGTGCGTCATTCACACCATCCCCGGTCATCGCTACGATCTGCCCGTCCGCCTGTAAAAGTCGGATCAGCCGCATCTTGTGTTCGGGTGAGGTACGGGCGAACAAAACCGGCTCTTTCAGTATCTCTGACAGAGCAGCATCGTCGATATCTTCCAGTTCGGCCCCGATGATTGCCCGCTGGACATGCAAATCAAGTTTGGAAGCGATCGCGCGTGCGGTGAGCGGTCCGTCGCCGGTCACCATGATCACGCGAATGCCAGCGTTGGTGCAGGCGTGGATTGCGGCTCTCACCTCGGGTCGTGGAGGATCCACCATGCCGACCAGTCCCAGAAACTCCAGATCCTCCTCCTTAACTTCCGCGCGCGTCACGTCGCGTCGGGCCAGTGCGATAACCCTCAGCCCCCGCCCGGCCAGTTCGGCATAGGCTTTTTCGATCCGCAGCCGATCCTCACCGGTCAAAGGAGCCGTCCCGTCCGGTCCGCGCCAATGGCTGCACACATCCAGCATCTGCTCTGGCGCGCCCTTTGCCAGTTGAACAAGGTTTTCACCCTGCCAACGCACCATGCTCATGCGCTTGCGTTCGGAAGAAAACGGAAGCTCTGACAATGCAGCGCCTTCGGGCATCGACGCCCAGCCCTTATAGGCGAAGGTAACCAAGGCCCCCTCGGTTGGATCACCGATCATGTGCCAAAGCGTCCCCTCCCTATGGAGGCGGGCATGGGTGCAGCCCACCATGACATCCAATGCCGCATCCAGATCTGCATCTGTTCCGTATCGGATCGGCTGACCGTCTAACAAAATTCGACCCGCAGGATCATAGCCCGTTCCGACCGCTGTGTAGTTTCGCCCGGCGATCCAAAGCAGTTCGGTCGTCATCATGTTTTCGGTGAGGGTTCCGGTTTTGTCAGTACAGATGACAGAGGCCGACCCGAGCGTCTCCATCGCCTGCAACCGCCGCGCCAATGCTTTCTGGCGCGCCATAGCCGCTGCTCCCAAGGCAAGACTGATCGTTACCACAGCAGGCAAGCCTTCCGGCACGATCGCGACGGCCATGGACAGGCCGGTCATGACCATATCGATCACATCGCGCCCCGCCAGAATGCCCACAAGGGCAATTGCGGCGCCAAGTCCCAATGCGGCAAGACCCAATTGGCCTCCCAATCTTCCCAACTGCCGCGAGAGATTGGTTTCCTTTTCCCCGACCGAACCGGTTAGGGCAGCGATTTTTCCAAAAGCGGTATCCGATCCCGTCGCAACGACTACAGCCTCTGCCCGCCCGGCCACGACATGAGTGCCCATCATCACCAGGTTGTTCTTGTCCTCGGCGCGAATGGATTTGGTCACCGGTGCGGATTCGCCGGTAAGAACACTTTCATCTACGCGAAGTTCCAAAGCCGAGACCAACTCCGCGTCAGCCGGCACCTGATCTCCAGCATCGAGCAGGATCAGGTCACCTGGAACACCCTCGCGGCGGTCGATCTCTATCAGTATCTCGTCGCGGATGACGCGTGCCTGTGGAGCCAGCATCTTTCGCAAAGCGGACAGGGCGGTCTCGGCCCGCCATTCCTGAATAAACCCAAGTACGCCGTTCAGCACGACTACCAGCCCGATCGCGATACTGTCGACACGCTCTCCAAGGGCCAGTGCAACGGCAGCCGCTATAATCAAGAGCACGACTAGCAGCCCGGTGAACTGGCGTAAGAAAATTCGCCAAACCGGAGCGGACTTTGCCTCTGCCAAGACGTTGGGACCATACCGCTGCAAGCGCTTGGCTGCTTCGGAACTGGTCAATCCGCTGTTTAGTCTTGGCAACTCTTTAGGCCGCATTCTCTTTCCGCGCGTCGTTTCGCTATGGTCTCTAGTTTGATCATGCCTTCACTTCAGGCTTTGAGACAGGTCAACTTGGACTGGTGGGAGAGGAGTTTCTCCAAAATTGTCTCTTCGTTTTTCTTTTTTCTCATCAAAACGAAAGACATCTAGCTTCTTTTCATTGATTTGATTTGAAACGAAACGCTGAAGCTCCCGATCTAGCCCAGCCAATTGAGCAAAGGATCAGGGAGCTTGATAGGATGGTCGCAAACCTAACGGACACAGAGGAAAACGGTGAATACTCGAAATTTATTATTTCGCACCTGAATTCGTATGAACGCAAATGCGAAACTCGGATCAAAACCAGAGAGCAACTTTTTCCAAAACCCATCAAGCTCCCAGATGACACGCCATCTTTGTATCGCGGTTTCATCGACAACGTTCTGGCTACTCTGACCAACGAAAGTGTTGCGTGCCGAGCCAGTGATGAACTGCACGAACTGCTGGTCGTGTGGTTGCCGCCTACGATCATGACACCAAGGACCACATCCTGGACATGCAACCAACTTGACTTTCTATTAGCACAATTCTCGCGCCGGCTGCAGCTCACGACCTATGAAGCAATTGACAAACCTCGATCTTAGCAACGGGGCGCGAGACATCCGACGCCTTCAGAAAAGGCGTCATTGGTCACTAACGGCGGGGAGCGGTCGTTCGTTGCGCTTGTCGCAAATGACTGCAAAAATCGCAAAGCTGTCATTTCCCAATCATAGACGATTCACCGTCGATCTGGTCGGTAAGTAAATCCCGCCATCAATGACGGGATATGTAAGCATACCTTTGGACCTGTGCGCTTCGCTCGCACTATTAGATGGCATCAATTCGTCCGACGTCAGCCCGCGAAACTGTAAGCGGTCTTGACCCCCGTATAGAATTCGGCCGCATAACGCCCCTGCTCTCTTGAGCCGTGGGACGAGCCTTTGCGCCCGCCAAATGGCACATGATAGTCGACGCCAGCGGTCGGCAGGTTCACCATCACCATGCCCGCCTGGCTGCGTTTCCTGAATTCCCGCGCATGTTTGAGGCTGCTGGTGCAAATACCCGAAGAGAGACCGAACTCTGTATCGTTCGCAACGAACAGAGCCTCGTCAAAATCGGTAACTTTGATGATGCTTGCACAGGGGCCAAAGATTTCCTCGCGGCTGGAACGCATCTGGTTGGTCGCGTTGACGAACAAGGCGGGGGCTTGGAAGTAGCCTTCGGTTTCGCCATTCAGTCGAGTACCACCGATAACATCGGCGCCTTCGTTACGGGCGATTTCTACGTAATTCAGATTGTTAGTCAGTTGTTTCTCGGAGACAACCGGCCCGATATGCACAGAAGCATCCAGCGGGTTACCTACTTTTAGCGCCTGCGCTTCGGCGGCCAAACGGTCGATGAAGGCATCGTGGATACCTTCCTGCACGATGATCCGGCTAGAAGCCGTACAGCGCTGCCCGGTCGAGAAGAAAGCCCCGTTCAGAATGGCCGGTACGGCAATGTCCAGATCGGCGTCATTCAGGACGACCATCGGATTCTTGCCACCCATCTCTAGCTGGATTTTCTTCATGCCCTGCGCGGCTTGCACCGCCATCGCGCGGCCAACAGGCACGGACCCGGTGAAGGATATCGCATCAACCGACGGGTGCGAGACGATGGCATCGCCAACGACAGATCCGCGACCCATCACAAGGTTGAACACGCCGGTAGGACAGCCTGCCTCGTGAATGATTTCGGCCAGAACATGGGAGCTGGCGGGGGTTAGGTCGGCGGGCTTGAAGACGACCGTGTTGCCATAAGCCAACGCCGGGGCGATCTTCCAAGCTGGGATCGCGATGGGGAAGTTCCACGGGGTGATTAGGCCAACCACGCCCACGGGTTCACGCACCACGTCTACGTCCACCTCGGGACGCACTGACGCCACAGCGTCCCCGGTGACGCGGATCGCTTCACCTGCGAAGAAACGAAAGATTTGGGCCGCGCGAACGGTCTCGCCCGTCGCTTCGACCAGTGTTTTGCCCTCTTCACGGGCCAGCAGGGCACCTATTTCGTCCTTACGGGCGAGAATTTTCTGCGCGACGTTCTCTAACAGATCCGATCGCACCTGCGGCGAAGCATTCGCCCATCCCGACCGCGCATCATGAGCTGCATTGACTGCGTGATCCACATGGCTTGCAGAAGCCCGCGCGTACAGCCCGATCACCTCGGAAATATCGGCGGGGTTGCGGTTTTCAACAGCGTCTTCGCCATCCAGCCAAACGCCAGCAATCAGGTTCTGTTTCATCGGAGACCTTCACATGAATGGAGTAAATTGTGGGAAAGCCAGAGGGAAAACCGGCTTTCCCACGAAGCAACTGCAACCGGGGAAGATTGGCAGTTGAAAGCGTTTAAGCGAATGCCTGCAGGCCGGTCTGGGCACGTCCCAGGATCAGGGCGTGCACATCATGGGTGCCTTCATAGGTGTTCACCGTTTCAAGGTTCACCATGTGGCGGATCACCTGGAAGTCCTGGCTGATGCCGTTGCCTCCGTGCATGTCCCGGGCGTGGCGGGCAATTTCCAGTGCCTTGCCGCAATTGTTGCGCTTGATCAGCGACACCATCTCCGGAGCGGCCTTGGCCTCATCCATCAGGCGACCAACGCGCAGGGCGGCTTGCAGGCCCAGTGTGATTTCGGTCTGCATGTTGGCCAGTTTCAGCTGGAACAGTTGCGTGTTGGCCAGCGGACGGCCGAACTGCTTGCGGTCCAGACCGTATTGGCGCGCAGCGTGCCAGCAGGCCTCGGCCGAACCCATAACGCCCCAAGCGATGCCATAGCGCGCGCGATTCAGGCAGCCAAACGGACCTTTCAGACCCTCAACGTCGGGCAGCAAGGCGTCTTCGCCCACTTCGACGTTGTTCATGACGATCTCGCCTGTGATCGACGCACGCAGCGATTGCTTGCCTTCAATCTTCGGTGTGGAGAGGCCGGGGGTGCCTTTGTCCAGAACGAAACCTTTAATCTTGCCGTCATGGGCATCAGACTTCGCCCAAACAACGAAAACATCCGCGATCGGCGCGTTAGAGATCCACATCTTGGTACCGTTCAGCACATAGCCACCGTCGGACTTCTTGGCCGTGGTCTTCATACTGCCGGGATCGGAACCCGCATCAGGCTCGGTCAGGCCAAAGCACCCGATGAATTCACCGCTGGCCAGCTTGGGCAGGTATTTCTCGCGCTGCTCTTCTGTGCCATAGGCATAGATCGGGTACATCACCAACGAGCTTTGCACCGACATCATCGAGCGATAGCCGCTATCGACACGCTCGACCTCCCGCGCAACCAGACCGTAGGTCACATAGCCAGCCCCAATGCCGCCGAACTTCTCGGGGATGGTGGTGCCCAGAAGGCCCATCGCACCCATTTCACGGAAAATCTCGGGATCTGTTTCTTCTTTGGCGAACGCCTCGGTCACGCGCGGCTGCAGCTTTTCTTCGCAATAAGCCTTTGCTGCGTCACGCACCATGCGCTCGTCTTCTTCTAGCTGGTATTCCAGCAAGAACGGATCTTCCCAGTTGAATGAGGACAATCCGGGCTGGGACTGGGGGGCAAGATCTTTAGCCATGTCAGGTCTCCTTATTCGGCCGCGACGGCTGTTGCGTTCACGGCAGCCTCGATCGAGGCTTCAAGAATATCAAGCGCCTCTTCAAGGATCGGCGCGGGTGTGGTCAGCGGCGGCAGCAGGCGCACGGCATTGGCGCGGGTACCGCAGGGCAGGATGATCAACCCACGGGCTTCGGCCTCTGCCACGATGACTTGGGTAAGGGCCGGGTCCGGGTTGTTGGTGGTGCGGTCGGTCACCAGTTCGAAGGCAATCATAGCACCAAGGCCACGAACATCGCCAATCGCCTCCATCCCATGACGGGCCGCGATGTCGGTCAGGCGGGCCTTGATGGCGCCGCCAATTTCCGTCGCTCGGGTACAAAGATCTTCTTCCTCGATCACATCCAGCACCGCGCTTGCCGCTGCAACAGCCAGTGGATTGCCCGCATAGGTACCGCCGATGCCGCCCACCGGGGCAGCATCGACGATTTCAGCCCGGCCAGTCACGGCAGAGAGCGGGAAGCCGCCAGCCAGACCTTTAGCCATGGTCACCAGATCGGCGGCCACGCCTGCATGCTCGAAAGCAAAGAGTTTACCAGTACGTGCGATACCTGCCTGCACTTCGTCTGCGATCAGAACGATGCGGTGTTCGTCACAGACCTTTCGAAGGGCGCGCAGGAATTCCGGCTGAGCGATGTTGAAACCGCCCTCGCCCTGCACCGGCTCGATGATGATCGCTGCGACACGTTCCGGGTCGAGCGAGCTTTTCAGGATATTGTCCAGCGCGGCCAGCGACTGCTCTACTGTGATGCCGTGGAACTCGTTCGGGAACGGAGCGTGCATCACCTCGGGCGGCATGGCGCCGAAAGACTTCTTGTAGGGGGTAACTTTGCCACAAAGGGCCATGCCCATCAGGGTGCGCCCGTGAAAGGCCCCCGAAAACGCAATGACGCCGGAGCGACCTGTGTAGGCGCGCGCCATCTTCACGGCGTTTTCGACCGCTTCGGCTCCGGTTGTGACCATCATGGTCTTCTTGCGGAAGTCACCCGGCGTGGCGTCGTTCAGCCGTTCAGCCAGCGCGACATAGCTTTCATAAGGGGCCACGTGGAAACAAGTGTGCGTGAAGGCTTCAGCCTGTTTGCTGACCGCTTCCATCACCTTGGGATGGCGGTGACCGGTGTTGTTAACGGCGATCCCGGCGGCGAAATCGATAAAGCGTTTGCCGTCTGCATCCCACAGTTCTGCGTTCTCGGCACGTGCCGCGTAAATGCCACGAGTGGCGACCCCGTTGGCGACAGCGGCGTCGCGCCGGGCCTTCAAGTTCTGGCTTACAGTCACGGATGACACTCCTGTAAATCAATTCGAATCCTATGTGTGTATTGCTCAAAAATTTGAGCAATGCTAGTCAAAAGTTGCGCGACATTGGTTGATTCGACTATCTTGGGACAAAACCACGATGAGAGCCTTTGAAATGACAGAAGAATTCGACGTAGGTGGCCGCCTAAAGGCTTTGAGAACCCAATTTAGCTTATCTCAAAGGCAGTTGGCGGATGCAGCCGGTGTGCCACACGGCCAAATTTCCATGATCGAAACCAACCGCAGCAGCCCATCTGTTGCTTCTTTGCGCAAGATATTGGGCGGTTTTGGCATTACTATGTCAGAATTCTTTGAGCCAGATGCTCCTCTAGATAACCAGCATTTCTTCAAACCCGACGAACTTCGTGACCTGACATCTTTGTTGTATCAAGGCGATGAAGCGGCGCAGAAGAAGATGACGCTGAAGCAGGTTGGCGACGCTAAAGCGCATGGGCTGCAGATTTTGCACGAACGCTATGAGGCCGGCGCCGACACCGGCAACACCATGATCGAACACGAGGCCAACGAAGGTGGTATTGTCATCGCAGGCGAGATCGAGGTGACGGTTGGCGAGGAATCCCGCATCTTGAAGGCTGGCGATGCCTATCTATTCAACAGCCGCCAACCGCACCGTTTTCGCAATACCTCTGATCGGCCAGCCGAAGTGATCTCGGCCTGTACACCGCCTTATCTCTGATCCACAGGATACCCAATGACACCTTTGCACGGTTTGAAAGTCGTCGAGCTTGCCCGAATTTTGGCGGGCCCCTGGGCGGGGCAATCACTCGCCGATCTGGGCGCAGAGGTGATCAAGGTAGAGGCACCTACTGGCGACGACACTCGCACATGGGGGCCCCCGTTCATCGAACGGGATGGCGACCGCACGGCGGCCTATTACTATGCCACCAATCGTGGCAAGCAGACTGTAGTGGCGGACTTTCGCACTGAAGAAGGCCAGAAGATTGTGCGCGATCTGGTGGCAGATGCCGACATCCTAATCGAGAACTTCAAAGTAGGCGGGCTGAAGAAATACGGGCTGGACTACGACAGCCTGCAAGCGGTGAATCAACGCCTGATTTATTGCTCGATCACCGGCTTCGGACAGGACGGGCCTTATGCGCAACGCGCAGGGTACGATTTCCTGCTGCAGGGCATGTCCGGCTTAATGTCGATCACCGGAGAGCCCTCTCGCCAACCGCAAAAGGTTGGCGTGGCCGTGACCGATGTGGTCACGGGGCTTTACAGCACCATTGGCATTCTAGCCGCAGTCGAACAACGGCATCGCACCGGCTTGGGGCAGCATATCGACATGTCCTTGCTGGATTGTTCGACCGCGCTGCTGGCCAATCAGGCGATGAACTATCTTGCGACCGGGGACAGCCCAATACGCAAGGGGAACGACCATCCCAATATCTCACCGTACCAGGTGGTGCCGACAAAAGATGGTCACATCATTCTGGCAGTGGGAAACGACGGGCAGTTCCAGCGGTTCTGCAAGGTAATCGACCGCCCTGATCTGGCCGAGAACCCGAACTTCGGCTCCAACCAGTCACGGGTCACCAACCGAGTATCCTTGACTGTCGAGATCGAGGCCTCCTTGGCCGGTTGGGCTTCTGCCGATTTGTTGGCCGCATTGGAAGCGGCGACCGTACCTGCTGGCCCGATCAACTCTGTCGGACAGGCGTTCGAGGATCCGCAGATCAAGGCCCGCGGAATGGTGATTGAACCCGAAGGTGTCAAAGGCGTGCGCGGCCCATGGGTTTTCTCTGACGCCGAACTGGCGCTAGACCGCACCGCCCCTATCCTACCCACTGAATAAAAAAGCCGGCCCGAAGGCCGACCCGTCTCACGGGGAAAATGCTGGGCGCCACAGTTGCGGCGCCCCTCTTTAGTTGAACAACACGCCCGGCAGCCACAGGGCAATCTGCGGGAAGGCCACGACCAGCGCCAGACCGATAATCTGCAGGAAGACAAACGGGATGGCCGCCCAATAGATGTCACCAATCGTGATTTCCTTCGGTGCGACCGAGCGCATGTAGAACAGGTTGTATCCGAAGGGCGGTGTCAGATAGGCCGACTGCATGGACAGGATGAACAGCACCGCGAACCAAGTTGTGTCGTATCCCAGCTCACGAACGATGGGCACGAACAGAGGCACGGTTATGAAGACGATCGCAAAGTCGTCCAGAAACATGCCTAGCAGGAAGTAGGTCGCCAGCATCGCGATAATGACCAGCATCGGCGAAAGTTCAAAGTCCTCGATCAACTCGCCCACAATCATGCCAGCCCCAAGACCGACGTAGATTTTCGAGAAGAAAACCGCTGCGATGGTGATCCACATCAGCATTCCCATCAACTTGGTCGTGGTCAGCATGACATAGCGCAGCATGTCCCAGCTAACCCGGCGGTGCAACGTGGCAATCACAAGCGAACCAGCCGCACCAATCGCCGAGGCCTCGGACGGTGACGTAACGCCGCCGATGATACAGCCCAGAACCGTGGTAATCAGCAGGCCCGGCGCGATCAGGTGGCGCAAAGATTTCAGCTTTTCAATACCGCTGTAGCGTTCCTCGGTCGGAGCGGGAGGACCCAGATCAGGGTTCATACGGCAACGGGTCAGCACATAAAGCATATAGATGCCGGCCAGCATCAGGCCCGGCATCAGGCCCGCGGCAAACAGCTTGCCGACAGAGTCACGCGACAAGAAGGCATAGATAATCATCAGCACCGAGGGCGGGATCAGAAAGCCAAGCGCTCCGCCCGCCATGATCGTGCCCGTAACCAGCCGTTTATCGTAGCCGCGCTTCAGCATCGCGGGCAGCGCGATGATACCAAGCGACACAGTCGCGGCACCGGACACCCCGGCCATGGCAGCGATTAACGCACAAATGATGATGGTGCCAACGCCCAATCCACCGGGTACTCCGCCCATTAGCTTGTGGATCATCTCGAACAGGTCGTCGGTGATCCCAGACCGCTGCAGCACCAGCCCCATGAAAATAAACAGCGGCAGCGCTACCAGCAGGAAGTTATCCATCGCGCTGAAGGTCGAGCTGACCAGCAGCTCCAGCCCGCCGGGCCCCCACAGCATATAGGCACTACCAACGCCCGAGATCGTCAGCGCCCAGGCCAGGGGCGAGCCAATCGCCATCAGGGCCAGCATCGACGCGAACATGATCGCCGTAATCGTAAGCGGATCGAGATCAGCCATTACCGTTCCTTCTCGGGGGAGTTACCGCCCCGCGTTCTGCGCCTTACTTCTTGGCGGCGTCCAGCAGTTCAGGGTCGATGTCGGGTTCAACTTCGTCCTCGCGGGGGTCTTCGAATTCCACGCCCAACAGGACAAGGACAGACCGCACCAACTCTGCGATATTTTGAAGAATGACCAGCCCGACAGCGATCGGGATAACGGTCTTGATCGGATAGAGCGCCGGCTGCCAGATGCTCTTGTTCGAATATTCGCGAACTTCCCAGCTATCGGCGGCAAAGGCGATTGCCAGCTTCAGGAACACCAGAAGCACCACCAGACCGATCGAGAAGACGATCGTGTCACAGAGGGCTTTGCCACGCGGTCCCATCAGGCCATAGATGACCTCGGACCGAACGTGCCCCCGGTGGCGCAGGGTATAAGCACCCGCCAGCATACAAAAAGCACCGTAAAGCATGGTGCTGGTTTCATGCGCCCAGATGGTTGGCGAATTAAGGAAATAGCGGGCAACGATTTCCAGCATCAGCACAGATATCATTGCCAGTGTCAGCCACGAAATGGCCCGCCCGACAAACTCGGACAGGCCATCCTGAATGACAAGATATCTTGTCACTGCTTTCATTACAGGCGGCCTTGCGCCTTCGCGTTGGCAACCAGTGCTTCAACCAGCGCCTTGTTGCGATCCGAACGCGCGGCTTCTTCCTGCCATACACCCTGAGCGGCAACGGTCAGCTCTTTCGAGTCAACTTCCGGCAGGGTCGCGTATTCGAAGGTACCTTCTGCAACGCCTTCGTTGCCTTCGGCCAGCCAGTTGTGGATGTCTTGAGCGAACTGCGCAATGGCGTCGTTCAGGATCGCTTTGTGCTCATCCGAAAGCTTTTCCCAGGTTTCCGGGTTGGCCAGGAAGGTTTCGGTCCAGCCAGGCATCAGCATGTTCATAAAGGTATAGTGAGTGGCGGTTTCGTGCAGCTTCAGCTGCTCGTATTCCACCGGGCCACCGTAGATCGCACCGTCGATCACTCCAGTCGACATGCCGATATAAAGCTCCTGCGCGGGCAGGTAAACGGTCGGGATACCGAAATGATCCAGAACCTTTGCAACGTTCGAGGTCGCGCGGATCTTACGGGTTTTCAGGTCGTCCAGCGAGGTAACCGGCTCTTTGGTCAGCAGGTCGTAGTTGTGGCCATAGCCTTTACCCAGGAATACGGTGCCAGCTTCGGCATAGGCTTCGTTCAGCAGAGTGCTGACTTCTTCACTTTCGAAGATCGCCTTGGCTTCCTCAACGCTGGTCCATGCGCCCGGCAGACCGGCTTCGATGTTGCCGATATCAACCTGACCCGACCAGTAACCACCGTGGCCGTGGACGATGTCCAGGGTGCCTTTGGAAACTGCATCCGCAAACTGGTCGGAAGCAACCAACTCCCCACCGCGGAAATACTGGATGCGCAGTGAACCGCCCGAGGCCTCTTTCACGGCGTCTTTGAATTTGTCCGCGATCGGGTCGATCTCGGTGCCATAGAAAGTGTGGAAGCGCAGGCGCACAGTTTCTGCCGAAGCGCTGGTGGCCACGGTGGCCAGAGCTGCCGCGCCAGCGATCGCGCCAAAGGCAGCCCGTCTGGTGAGAGTGCTGAATGTCATTTTGTTCCTCCTAAGGGGGTCGTGCCCCCAGCATGATGGCGTTGCGCTATTCTCATGCCTATGGGCACGTTTCCCTACTGCAACGTGGGCTTCTCGTACACTACTCCTATATGTCCGAGCAACAGAATTAGCTGTTTTTTGCGCAATATTTTCATATTCTCAAAAAGCGGATTTTGTGTAAAAATGGGTGAAATATCAGGTAACTACTTGATTAATATGACGTTAGCGCACAAAGCAGCCGAAGATATTCACAATAAAGAAAGTGGTATTTTGAGCATTAAAAGTATTGTATTTAAAGCGGTCCGCCTGCTCGCGTTCGTTCGACGAGATGATTCGATCCGGGGGGCGAACAGAAAAACAGGCGGCTATGCTCAAGAAGGGAAACCACTCATGCCGAACCAAAAGCCTAGGCTTTCCGGCCTGACCGAGATCTATCGGTACCTGCGCCGAAACGAACGACCGATCTATGTGGTCATGCCGACTCCGTTCAACCTGATGGGTTTGGATCAGTGGGTCGGAGGTCTGGAATACGTCAACTACTTCGACATCTTTGATGGTCGTCACCCCCGTGTTTTCATCCCAGCCCAATCGGAACCGCAGGACTTCCGGTCGATGGAAGATGTGGGCAACTATCTTGTCGATCACGCAGAGTTCCGTGATCGTATAAAAGAGGAAGAGCCGGGTCTCGCGCTGTTCGTGCAGTTCGACGAAAAGACCGAAGAGCTGTGCAAAGAAGTCGGGCTGACCATCGCCCTGCCCACGAACGATTTGCGCAATCGTCTGGACAGCAAGATCGAAACCACCCGCCTTGGCAATGAGGCCGGCGTGGCCAGCGCCCCGAACATCATGGGCGAAGCCAACACCTATGGTGAACTTTCGAAGCTGGCCAAACGCGCACAGCTCGGCGACGACCTAGTGGTTCAAACGCCCTATGGCGACTCTGGCCGAACCACGTTCTTCATTAAATCCGAGGACGACTGGAACAAACATTCCAGCAAGATCATCGGTCAGCAACTGAAGATCATGAAACGCCTGAACCACCTGCCCGGCACCATCGAGGGCTGCGCCACCCGCCATGGCACGCTGGTTGGCCCGGTTATGACCGACATTACGGGGTTCGAGGAAATCACCCCCTACAAAGGCGGCTGGTGCGGCAACGACATCTCACCATCGATCCTGCCGGACGGTGTTCCGGAAAAGGTCCGCGACATGGCCCGCAAGTTCGGTGATCGCCTGTATAAGGAAGGTTACAAAGGTGTCTTCTGCATCGACTTCCTACTCGATACCGACACGAACGAGGTTTATCTCGGCGAGTTGAACCCGCGCATTTCGGGAGCATCGCCGCCCACAAACCTGATCACCTCGACCTATGGCGGCTGCCCGCTGTTCCTGTTCCACCTGATGGAATTTATGGACGTCGACTATGACATCGACATCGAAGAGGTGCAGTCGCGCTGGAACCATTATGACCACTGGACGCAGCTGATCCTGAAACAGACCGAGGACAAGGTCGAACTGATCACCAAAGCCCCGCAATCCGGCATCTGGCACATAGATGACGACGGTGAGATCGACTTTCTGCGCGCGTCCTACAACATCAATGCGCTTGGCGACGAAAACGAGGCCTTCTATTTGCGCGTCTATGGTGTCGGCGAATACTGCTACCACGGCGCCGATCTGGGCTGCCTTCTGGCCCGCGGGCGTATGCAGTCGGATGACCGCGAACTTCTGGAGCGCGCCAAGAAGTGGAACAAAGCCATCAAAGGCCAGTTCAAAAGCGTACCACTGGCCCCAACCGCCGAGGTTTCGCTGCCAGCAGATATGACTGCGGGTAAGTGGTTCTAAAGACCTTCTGGTCCCGGCCCGGTCGGATTGATCGGGCTGGGCATGGGGATGGCGGGCTTCACAGCCTCCAGATCGTTCCGGACCCAGAAATACCGGAACCCCTGATCGCGCAGCCAGACCTCTAGCCGGTCAAGGCTTCCCCATTCGCGGCGATGGCCCCGCGCGCTCTCAACATGGGCCCACTGATTGTCGACAAGGAAATAGACCGTCCATGTATTTGGGTTCTTTTCCTGATCGCCAAAGCCCCCGCCCTGCACTTGCCGCTCTGTCCGGGCAATCACCGGATAGTGCGAGATGCGATGCGTGGCCAACAAGGTGGCGATATCGTTCTGTCGAATGGCAACAGCGGGGGAAGGTTCGGGCAACATGCCCGACATTTTTCCCATCACGCCGACGAAGTCAACGCAACATCATGATACATAGTGTTGACAACATGGGCCATGGTGTACAAATTACCCTCGACTGAACCAAATCGGATTCCGTGGGTATGCATCTGACATTTCGCAGTCTCAGCGAAGACAAACCGGGCAATGCCTGGCGTCAGGTCGTGGCTCACGGCTGGCCGGGCTGGAAAGAGTGGTACGTTGAACGCCAACGCGGCAAGGCCAGCTTTGATGATGCCCGACGCGCCGTGCGCCGCCATATGCCGGAATTCGAACTCCTGTGGGAAGAACTGTCTGAGGCCTGCCAAGCCGACGGCGCCCTCACCCAGTTTTTAGGCTTCTGGTGCCCGCCCCGCTATCTAGTGAATTGCTCGCAAGCCGTGGTGGTGGACGATGATGGTCCCTTCCTGATCCGCAATTACGATCTTGATCCGGCATTGAACGAAGCCACCTTCCTGACCACCAATTGGCGCGGCACCCGCGTCTGCGGCATGGTCGAGGCCATGGCCGGTCTGGCCGACGGTATGAATGAACACGGGCTGGCGGCCTCGCTGACATTTGGCGGGCGCGTGGTGACGGGCAAGGGCTTCGGCATCCCTCTGATCATGCGCTACCTGCTGCAGTCCTGCCGCGACACCCAGGACGCGATCGAAGCGATGCGGGCTGTGCCAACGCATATGTCGTATAACGTCACAGTCATCGACAAGGCCGGGGACTGGGCAACCGTGTTCCTTGCCCCTGATCGCCCGCCAATGGTGCGGCAACAGGCTTGGGCGACAAACCACCAGCTTGGCGTGGAGTGGCCACGTCACGGTCGCGTGTCCAACACTCTTGGCCGGGCGGAACATCTGGAAGACCTGCTGCGCACATCGCCTCAAGGCCATGATCTGAGCCAAGCTTTCAACAAGGCCCCGATCTTCAGCACCAACTATGCCGAGGGGTTTGGAACCGTCTATACCGCCGCCTATCGCCCAACGCTTGGGACGGTGCAACTTAGCTGGAAAGACGGCACCCGGAAAAGCTTTGACCTTCACCAGCCAAGCCATCAGGCCCAGCCTATTGCCTATGGCGCAGACGGGTCCTTTGCCCCGACCGCGCCCACGCAAGACCCACGTCCGGCTTGGTACCAGCAATTCCTGACCAGCTACCCTGCCGATCTGCCCGACCCCGACGGGTCATTGCACAGCCGTATGGCCGCCTTCTGGCGCCGCAACCACCTTGGGCAGGATCAAGGCTGGTCAAATCTCACCGGACAAACAGACACACAGGAATAGGAGGAACCATGTCGCGTTTCGCTATCGCAGGCATTCAAATGCACATCACCACCCACCGCAACATTGAAGAGATGCGGCAGCGGATGGAAATCCTTTTCCACCTTTATCCGTGGGTCCAAATGGTCGTGTTCTCGGAACTGGCCGCGCACGGCCCGGCGCTGCACGCATCGCAACCAATGGGCGGCTCGTTCGAGCGCGAGTTCTGTGAAATGGCGCGCCACCACGACACGTGGCTGATCCCCGGTTCCTACTTCGAGGAACTAAACGGCGCGATCTACAACACCACCCCGGTCATCAACCCGGAAGGTGAAGTGGTCACCCGCTATCGCAAGATGTTCCCCTTCACGCCTTACGAAAAAGGTGTCACGCCGGGCCGCGAATTCTGCGTCTTCGACGTGCCGGATGTGGGCCGTTTCGGGGTCTCGATCTGCTATGATCTGTGGTTCCCGGAAGTGACCCGCACGCTGACATCCATGGGCGCAGAGGTCATCATCAACCCGGTTCTGGCCAGCTTCGTCGACCGCCCCGCAGACCTTGCCATCGCACAGGGCTCGGCCGCGATGTTCCAAAGTTACGTTTTCCACATCAATGGCCTTCTGGCTGGCGGCAACGGCTATTCAACCGTGATCGACCCGGCGGGCCAGATCCTGCACAAGGGCAACGTGCAGGAAGAGATGATCCCGATCGAGGTCGACTTCGAACAGGTTCGTCGCCAGCGCCGCCGCGGCATCCTGAACATGGGCCAGCCACTGAAAAGCTTCCGCGACAACACCGTGGAATTCCCCGTCTATCAGCCCGGGTTCGACCGGAGCTACCTGGATTCACTCGGGCCGCTAGAGAAGCCCGGTCGCCCAACAGGGCCTCAGGAACTGACGGCACTTCCCGCCATCGTCCCTGAGCACACAGCAAAAACTGGGTAAGAGACCCCGGCCTCTGACCCGATAGATATTAGCAAAGGAGATCAAGATATGAGTTCGTCCCAAACCATCCCGACCAAACCCAAGGGTTTCAACGCTGTCACCGCAACCGTCGCCGTGACAGATGTGGATGCCGCAATCGCCTTCTATGCTGAAGCTTTTGGCGCAGACACTGTTGAAGCACTGGTCATGCCCGCTACCGAATCCACCCTTCACGCAGCCATCAAGATCGCGGGCACTACGTTGGTCCTGACCCAAGACGCCAATGCCCAGCCCTATGGAGGCACCGGCAGCGTGACCCTGCACCACTATCTGGATGACGTGACCGCAGCGGTCGAGCGCCTAATTGCCGGCAACGCTGTTCTGGTTTCACCCGTCGCCTCGACCTGGTGGGGCGAAGACACCGCCATCGTCGTAGACCCCTTCGGCGTACGCTGGAGCCTTGCACAGCGCGTTGAGCAGCTGAACGCCGCAGAACGCAAGGAACGGCTGGTAGAACTTTACGCATTGTCTGAGGTTGCAGCACCTGAGCAATGCAGCAAGGAAGACGAATCCGCTGCGGATGCCGCCTAGGAATCTCCGGAAAGACCTATCGGTAAAATGTAGGTCGAACCAAGCGACCTCGAGAAGCCGCCGCCAGATGGTAGCGGTTTCATCCATTTGAAGCTGGCCAGGACAGTATTACTAAAGATGCCAGAGAGCTCAATCTTCGATTACAAGCTTGCCGATGAATGATTGCGCTCCTACCTGACCCTCGCCCTTCGCATCACCTACCCGTTCAATTTTACCTTCGGAATATCCCTCTACTTCCTACTGGCGAGTTGGAATCTAACGGGAATTATCTGGTCTTGATTGGTTGCATGCCCAAACCGGACATTGGTTGAGAAACCGTCTAATGTCGGCAATAGGCCAGAAACGACACTAAATCCCAGTTTACAATTTTAGTATAAGTCATTGATCCGTAAGAGCGGAATCTGCCCTTAGTTTACAATTTTTCTCTTTAATTTTAGTGATGCTGGCGGATTGCAAATCCGTGTCCACTGGTTCGAATCCAGTACTCGCATCTAATATCCT
>CAYFXM010000003.1:0-15619 GCA_964346965.1 uncultured Actibacterium sp.
GCCCGGGTGTGATTGATGCTGGCGGGCGAATTGGCCGCAACTTTTCTCCTGAACGAAAGCTGGAAGATGTAAGCCTTTTCAGATCCTTGAAGGATCATATTGATTTCCGATTGGACGAAGGTCCGGTCGTTCTCGCGTCCTATTCGGACGGTGCGCGGGAGCGTCTACAGGGACTGCTCAGCGACGAGGGACTGCGCGAAACCACCCCGATCAAGGACATCCGCGACGTTTCCGGAACCGGAGTGTTTCTGGCGGTTTGGGCTTTGGAACACGGGTTTGAAGGGCGTGATCTGACGGTCATCTCTGAACAGGATGTGCTTGGTGATCGCTTGATCCGCGCGCCCAAGAAGCGTCGCAAAGCGGAGAACTTTCTGACCGAGACGCAGTCGCTGCACGCAGGCGACCTAGTTGTTCATGTCGAGCACGGCGTTGGACGCTACAAGGGCCTTGAGACCATCACGGCGGCCGGGGCTCCACACGAATGCCTGTCGCTGGAATATGCGGGTGGCGACCGGCTGTTTCTACCTGTCGAGAATATCGAACTTCTCAGCCGCTACGGGCACGAAGAGGGTTTGCTTGACAAGCTGGGCGGTGGCGCTTGGCAGGCCAAGAAGGCTAAGCTGAAGGAACGTATCCGGCAGATTGCGGACAAGCTGATCCGGATCGCGGCGGAACGTACTTTGCGGAAAGCGCCCATCCTCGAAGCGAACCCCTCGATGTGGGAAGAGTTCAGTGCGCGCTTCCCCTATCAGGAAACCGAGGATCAATTGCGCTCCATCGAGGATGTTTTGGCCGATATGGCGCAAGGATCCCCCATGGACCGCTTGGTCTGTGGCGACGTGGGCTTTGGCAAAACCGAGGTTGCGATGCGGGCGGCCTTTGTCGCGGCCATGTCCGGCGTTCAAGTCGCGTTGATTGCTCCAACAACCCTGCTGGCGCGTCAGCACGCGAAGGCCTTTGCCGAGCGGTTCCGCGGATTTCCAGTTCAGGTCCGACAATTGTCCCGGTTTGTGTCCGGTAAAGAGGCATCCCAAACCCGCGCCGGTCTGGCTGACGGTACCGTCGATATTTGCATCGGTACCCACGCGCTATTGGCTAAGAACATCAGGTTCCGGAACCTTGGCCTGCTGATCATCGACGAAGAACAGCATTTCGGTGTCAGCCACAAGGAGCGTCTGAAGGAACTTCGATCCGACATTCACGTCCTGACGATGACCGCTACGCCCATCCCGCGCACATTGCAGATGTCGCTTACCGGGGTGCGCGATCTCTCTATCATCGGCACGCCCCCAATAGATCGCTTGGCAATCCGGACCTATGTTTCCGAATTCGATCCGGTCACGGTGCGCGAGGCGCTGTTGCGAGAACATTATCGCGGAGGTCAGAGCTTTTTTGTTGTGCCGCGTATCAGCGATCTTCCGGAAATTGAAGAATTCCTGAAAGAGCAGGTCCCTGAGGTTAGCTATATTGTCGCCAATGGTCAGATGGCGGCTGGCGAGTTGGACGAGCGTATGAACGCTTTCTACGATGGCAAATACGATGTTCTGCTTGCGACAACCATTGTCGAAAGCGGTCTTGATATCCCGACGGCCAACACGCTGATCGTTCATCGGGCCGATATGTTTGGATTGGCGCAGCTCTATCAAATCAGGGGACGGGTAGGGCGCTCTAAGACGCGTGCCTATGCCTATCTGACGACACAACCTCGTAAACCATTGACGCCACAGGCCGAGAAGCGGCTTAAGGTGCTGGGGAGCCTCGATAATCTTGGGGCCGGATTTACTCTTGCCAGCCAAGACCTCGATATTCGCGGGGCGGGGAACCTTGTCGGCGAGGAGCAGTCGGGGCATGTGCGTGAGGTTGGTTTTGAGCTTTATCAATCCATGCTGGAAGAGGCGATCGCCAAGATCAAATCCGGCCAGATGGAAGGGCTGACAGATCAAGACGATCAGTGGGCGCCGCATATCAATCTCGGTGTCCCTGTTCTCATTCCGGAAGGTTATGTCCCGGATCTGGATGTCCGCCTTGGCCTTTACCGCCGCCTGTCGGGTTTGACCACGAAAGTAGAGCTAGAAGGCTTTGCCGCAGAGCTTATCGACCGGTTCGGTAAACTTCCGAAAGAGGTCAATACGCTGATGCTGGTGGTGCGTATCAAGGCGATGTGTAAACGCGCGGGTATTGCCAAGCTGGACGCAGGCCCCAAGGGCGCCACGATACAATTTCACAATGACAAGTTCGCTTCGCCCAAAGGGTTGGTTCAGTTCGTTCAGGCCCAGAATGGGAAGGCAAAGGTCAAGGACAACAAGATTGTCATTCGCCGCGATTGGGCGAAAGCCAGCGACAAGATCAAAGGTTCGTTCTCTATCGCGCAGGACTTGGCGAAGGCCACGAAGGTTCAGTGATCGGTTGGTTTCACAACAACCCGTTCTAGCCGGGCCATTTTTCGAACAATTACCAAGGCGATAAAAGTACATCCAAAAACGCCCATCGCCAAAGGCAAAGGTGTCCCATCGAAAGCCAATCCGACAGGTACGGCAATTGCAACGGCACTGACGGTGGAGACGGAAACAATCACTGATCCGGCCAATCCTGCGATATGCCCCAATGGCTCCATGGACAGGGCCGTTAAGTTGCCCAGCGTCAGACCAACCATGAAGAAGATAGTAATTTTCCAGAAGATGTAGTGCGTGAAGCCGAAGGGTGCGGGCAATCCGCCAGACAGTAAGATTACAATGGCAAACGCCGACATGGCCACCTGCAGCATGATCGCATAGGTCACCATGCGACGCATACCGAGCTCTACGACAAACTTCGCGTTCAGCATGCTCGTAGGTAAGACGATCATCGCGACCAGTCCAAACCATAGGTGAAAATGCTCTTCCTCGCCGAAGGTCACGTCCATAATTTGCTGCGTCGAGCTTAGCGTAGAGAACAAGGTTGCAAGGCAAAGGGACTGTGCAGCAATTGATAGCCTCACCATCGGGATTGAGAATACTTCTTTGATGGCCGACCGGATATTGCCGACACTTAGTGGCTTACGTTTGTCTACTGCGAGTGTTTCGGGCAGTCGAAGACCGTACCAAACAGCGGAGATCAACGAAAAGACCACGAAGCTTGCGAAGATCATGCGCCAGCCGCTAAGCGCGACGATGATCGCTCCCAATGTCGGTGCCAACGCAGGGACGATCGAGAAGACCATGATGACAAAGGAGGTAATCCGGGCCATCTCGCGTCCTCTAAAAAGATCTCGGACAACGGCCATCCCTACGACTCGCGGCCCGGCGGCTCCAACCCCTTGCGCAAATCGGGCAAGAAGCAACATTTCCAAAGAGTCCCCCAAGCCGCCAAGAACAGAACCGGCACAGTAAAGAACCGCGCCGGCCAGAAGGATGGGACGCCGACCATAAGCGTCGGCAAGGGGGCCAACGATGAACGTACCCGCGCCCATGCCCAACATGAAACTCGTGATAACCAATTGAATCTTGTTAATGTTATCGGGGCTAAGTTCGGCGCCCATTTCCGGTAGGGCAGGCAACATCGCATCGATCGTGAAAGCGATCGTCGCGAATAACATTGCCATCAAAGCAATGAATTCTGTCCTTCCTATTTGTGGTGGGCTCATTCTTTGCCCACTTTGAGTTGGGCGTTGATATCGCCGATCACCTTTTCCCAGAGTTCGGTTGGTTGAGCACCGGGCAGCGCGTGCTGGTTCGCCACGATGAAGCACGGTACCCCGGTCACGCCCTTGGCGCGAGCGTTGCGGTCGCGAGCGGCAATGTCCACGGCATCGGCGTCACCTTCCAGAAGGCGGCGAATAGTCGGGCCGTCCAACTCCATTTCCTCGGCCAATTGGGTCAGCACATCCAAGTCGCCAATGTCGAGACCGCGCTCGAAATAGGCTTTGAACAAAGCGTGGACCATCGGGGTCTGCTTTCCCTCGATCCCGGCCCAGTGAATCAGCCGGTGAGCGTTCAGGGTGTTTGGCGTGCGTTCGATGGCGGCGAAATTGATCATCAGCCCCGCTTCTTCGGCTGCGTCGGCAATCTGGCCGTAGACCTTAACCGCGCCTTCCTTGCCGCCGAATTTCAGCTCGAGGTACTCTCTCCGATCCATTCCGCCCGCAGGCATGTCGGGGTTCAGCTGGAACGGGTGCCACTCGATCGTGAACGGGTGATCGGGGTGCTTTTCAAGCGCACGGAACAGCAATGTTTTGCCAATATAGCACCAAGGGCAGATCGGATCGGAAAGGATATCAAGCTTGATCAAGGGTTGCCTCGTATTCCTGACGCAACAAACGCCGGTTAAGTTTTCCGTTTCCGCCCTTAGGCAGGCCATCCAAATGAATGAATAAACGGGGCTGTTTATAGCGCGCTAGTTTTTGGGCAGCGAAGTCGCGCAGAAGCGAATCTTCTTGCTCTTGTCCCGTGTAGAAGGCGGCAATGACCGATGCGTCCTGTCTGACGCGGACCTCGGTCGCCGCAACTTCGGTAATACCGGGACATTGCTCGATAGCCTGTTCGACTTCAATCGGCGAAACCCGAAACCCACCTGCGTTCATCAGATCGTCGTTACGCCCAAGATAGGTGATCGCATGATCTTCGGCCATCGAGACGGTGTCCCCGGTAGGGAACCATTCTCCAAGGAATCTTTCGGTGCTCCCATCCAGATATCCCAGCATCAAACCGGGATCGCTGCGGTGGATGGCAAGTTGCCCGGGTGTATCGATTTCTACGATCTCTCCCGCCTCGTCTAATACAGCGACCTTCCGACCTGCTTGGGGGTAACCGGTTGCCGTTCCTATCGCGGGACGGTTTGGGGAGGCGGATACGTAGGTTGAACATTCGGACATGCCGAGAGCTTCGTACACTCCCGTACCGGTCGCTTCCGCCCACCCTTTGGCAGTGCTTTCTGGAAGCTTCTCGCCAGCCGAAAGGCCGTGGCGAAGCTTAGGAAGCGGAAGAGCATTTCCTGACTTCAACATTTGCCGGTAAACGCCTGGTGCAGCGGCAAAAATCGTTGCATCAAACCGCTTTAACAGCAGTGGCAGCGCCGCCGCGGCTACGCCGGGAGCCGGGATCAAGGCTGTCGCGCCACAAGACCATGGATCAAGAAGACCTGTGCCAAGCGTATAGGTCCAGTTGAAAGCGCCTGCATGCAACACCCGGTCCGAAGGTGTCAGGTCGTACCAATCATCCCACATCATGCGCCGTGCCCAGATAGCGCGGTGCGCGTGCATCACGCCCCTCGGAGCGCCTGAACTTCCAGAAGTAAAGACGATATAGGCCGTACGATTGGGATCACCGAACGCGAAATCGGATTGTGGCAGATCGAACATTGCCTCCAGAGCATCGGTCCCCAAGACGCGAACCTCGCCTGCGGGCAGAGCGATCCCGTCGCTTGCGATGACAAGGCGTGGGTCAAGTTGGTCGGAAAGCTTTGTGATTTCGCCTTCGGTCAGCTGAGATGATGTTGGCACGGGTACATAACCAGCAGCAATCGCTCCGAGAAAAGCGATCGGGAAATCAACCGTGTTGCCAAGTCTAAGGAGGATGCGGGCGCCCTGTGGCAGGCCTTGTTGCTTCAGACCTGTGGCGACTCCCAGAACCGCAGCCCTTAAACGACCAAAACTCCACCTTTGAGCGCCAGTGGGCGACACAACTGCCAACGCCAGCTTGTCTGGTGTTGCCAGTCCTGCATCGAGCACATAGGCAGCAAGATTAAACGGCTCTGGGCACGGGGGATGAGGAGTCAGCGAGGCGTAAGACAGCATAGTCGGTTGCTACGCCTGCTCTGGTCGTGTTGCAAGGGCGGTATGCCCTGCGTAAATGCACAACGCGTTTACATGGCGTCGCGTACTGTGCGAGCTCCTGCCGAAATATCTTCGCCCATGCCTTCGACAGTCGAGCAACCAGCGGCGGTTGCAACAAGCGCGGTCAAAATCAGGATACGTAGCATCTGCTTCCTTTCTTATTCTTCGTACCACCAGACATCCGGCTGGAATCCCAGCCAGTCACCGTAAATCGGTAGGTTTTCAGGGTATTTCAATCGCGCGTCATGGGCGATCCGCGACGTCGGATTGTACCAAATCGGGATCACATAACGGCCCGTGGTCAGGATACGGTCCAGCGCGCGGGTGGCGGCGGTGAATTCGTCCTGATCAGCCGCGTTCAGCATAGTGTCGATCATCGCTTCGGCGGCAGGGGAGTTCACACCCATCCAGTTACGTGTACCCGGTTTTGCAACACCATCTGCGCCCCAATAAAGATATTGCTCGTTGCCGGGGCTCAGTGACATGCCGCGTTCGTAATAAGTCATGTCGAAACTGTAGTCTTGAGTGCGCTCCTTGTACTGGGCGTTATCAACTGTTTCGACCTCGGCAAAGATACCAAGTCGTTTCAGCGCCTCGATATAGATATCAACAGTTTGCTTTTGGGTGGTTGCACCTTGTTTCAGCAAGATACGGAAGGTGAATTCCTTGTCTGTCTCATTGCGCAAAACGCCATCCTGACCGACGGTCCAGCCAGCGTCCTCCAGCAGGGACAGTGCTTTACGAATATTCCGCCGGTTCGCTTCGCTGCCGTCAGAAACAGGTAGGGCGTAGCCGTCCAATGCATCGGGCGTTAACTCTTCGGCGAAAGGTTCGAGCAATTCCTTCACCCGACCCTCCGCCGGCCCTGCGCGCATCCCGAGGGAAGAGTTCGAGAAATACGAGGTGATCCGGGGCAGAGAGCCACCGTTCAATGTGGCGTTGATAAATTCGAAGTTAAAAGCATGGATCAATGCCTCGCGCACTCGCCAGTCGGCGAATAGCGGATTACGAGTGTTCATTACATAACCAAAGATTCCGGTCGGACGCTTGTGCGGAATCTCGGACTTCACATATGCGCCAGACGTCATGGCCGGGAAGTCGTAAACACTTTCCCATTTCGCGGCGCTTGTCTCGCGGTTGGTCGAAATTTCACCTGCCTTGAAGGATTCGAACATGGCATTGGAGTCGCCGAAAAACTCCAACCGAATTTCGTCAAGATTGTTGGTCCCGCGGCGGAAAGGCAGATCGTTGCCCCAATAGTTAGGATTCCGGCGCAGGCTGACAAAGCGACCGGCTTCGAAATCGTCGATCACATAAGGTGCAGTGGAGACCGGAATATCTTCCAGCCCACTTTCGGCGAAGTCCTTGCCTTCCCACTGGGCCTTTTTGAGGATCGGTCGCATGCCCACAATCAGGGCCAGTTCACGATCTTCGACATTGAAGGTGAAGCGAACAGAGCGCGGGCCGGTAGCTTCGGCGCTGGCGATCTTGTCCCAAACCCCGTGATAACGCGGGTGACCGACTGTACCGAGCGTCTCATAGGACCACAGAACGTCATCGATCGTTACAGGGCTGCCGTCCGAGAACGTCGCTTCAGGGCGGAGAGAGAATTCCACCCATTCACGGTTCGGGCCGGTCTCGACGCTTTCCGCCAGCAGGCCATAGAGCGCAAAGGGCTCATCCCAGCTTCGACCCATCAGGCTTTCGTAGGCGAGAAAACGAAGTTGCCACGGAACACGGCCTTTCAGGATGTGCGGGTTAAGGCTGTCGAAGCTGCCAACTTCACCGGTTACGATACGTCCACCTTTGGGCGCGTCGGGGTTGGCGTAAGGTAAATGGGTGAAATCAGATGGTAATACTGGTTGTCCGTACATGGCGATGCCATGCGCCGAATCGGCCGCGGCGATTCCAGGCGAGAGAATCGGTATGGCCGTTGCAAAGGCGAGAAACGTTCTTTGGATGAATCTTTTCGAATCCAGCATCAATATACTGCAGCCCCTTTATAATCTGGCCCTATCCATAGCCATCGTTTCCAACCTTTTCAAACTTTTAACTTGGATGAGACCGCGTTGTTGCGTATAAAGAATGTACTGCTCGATAGGTTTCTTGCCTGTATGAAACCTGCCTCAATAACTTAACGCCCGCTTCGTGCGGGCGTTTTTTTTGGCTCTTCAGCGGGAAATGGTTTTCCTTCTCGCGCTCGCAGCAACTATGGTCAGTCCGAAAGATTAGCCTATGGAGAAGCCATCATGTCGCTTGCAGGAAAAACCGCCGTCGTAACCGGATCGAATTCTGGCATCGGGCTGGGAGTCGCGACCGAATTTGCGAAGGCCGGTCTGAATGTTGTGCTGAACTCATTCACCGATAACGAGGAAGATCACGCCCTCGCGGCTGGACTTGCGCAGGACCACGGTGTCGAGGTGCGGTATATCAAGGCCGACATGTCGAAGGGCGACGAGTGCCGGGAGTTGATCGAGAAGGCTGGCGGCTGCGATATCCTGGTGAACAATGCTGGTATCCAGCACGTCTCTCCGATCCCGGAATTTCCGACCGACAAGTGGGATGCCATTATCGCCATCAACATGAACTCGGCATTCCATACAACCGCGGCCGCGTTGCCCTATATGCGCGAGCGGGGATGGGGACGTGTCGTGAATATCGCCTCGGCACATGGTTTGACCGCGTCGCCTTTCAAGTCGGCCTATGTCGCTGCGAAACATGGTGTGGTCGGTTTGACCAAGGTGACTGCGCTGGAAACCGCAGAAGAGCAGATCACCTGTAACGCCATCTGCCCGGGTTATGTTTTAACTCCGCTGGTCGAGGCGCAGATTCCTGCAACCATGAAGGAATATGACATGGAGCGCGAAGAGGTAATCAAGAACGTCATGCTTCAGCGTCAGCCGTCGAAAGAGTTTGCAACCGTTGAGCAACTCGGTGGCACTGCGTTGTTCCTTTGCAGCGACGCAGCAGCGCAAATCACTGGCACCACAATCAGCGTCGATGGCGGTTGGACCGCGCTCTAGTCGGTCGTATTAAGACTGTTGCCATTACCTCGCAGAGTGAAGGCGCCGTTGGCGTCTTCATTATTGTGAACTCATTTCGAGTCGTCGGCAGTGGTGGCCCAGGGGAATCTTAGAAGTTACCGGGCAACCGACGTGGATAGACGCGTATTTGCCTGAGCTATTTCTCGTGGGTGATTTCAGCCGCCAATGCCTTCAGGCTCTTGGCAGCCTCAGCGCCAGTCTGTGCCTCTTTTCCATTTGGATAAACAAGGCCAGCCGAAATCACGAGCTTGGCGGCGTCCTCGACCTTCATGTCCAGAAAGATCACGTCCTCGCGCGGCACGAACAATAAGAAACCGGATGTCGGGTTAGGAGTCGTTGGGAGGAATACGCTGATCAAAGGTTCGTCGCGTGGAATCTTTGCGTCGACCTCTCCTTTAGTGGTGGTCGAAATAAACCCGACAGCCCAGATACCCCGGCGCGGATACTCCACCAAGCAGGCCATATCGAAGGAGGTTTCGCTCTGGGCAAAAACAGTTTCTGCGAGTTGTTTCAGACCGTTATAAACCGATCTTACAACGGGTAGCTGCTCTACCAGCCCTTCGCCATAGGCGATCAACGAACGGCCAATCACCCCCTTGGCAATCCAACCGACGAGAACGGTGAAAAGTAAAAAGACAACAACGCCGACCCCACGGATATTAACCCGGGTTTCTTCGCCAAAGATGCGTTTGAACACGTTTTCGGGTTGATAAACGTCGGGAATGAACGGCAGGACGAAGTTATCGACCCAGCCAACCAGGGTCCAAAACAGCCAAACTGTCAGCCCTATCGGCGCGATAACCGCGAGGCCTGTCAGAAAGCTGTTCCGCAGACCGCCGAACATTGTTCCGCGCTTCTTGTGGTGAGTCTCGTCACCGTGGTTGTCGTCGTCAGATTCAAACATTGCCCATTCCGCTCTGCCAACGAAGACTTAGGTGGAAAAACAGGACCTTACAAGCGCGGATCGGGCAGGGGCTTTAATTTACCCTACGCTGGTGAGGTTTTGGGATATTTCGGCCGCCAAACGGGCGTTGTTGAGCACCAGAGCAATATTCGCATCCAACGACTTTCCGTTTGTCAGTTCATAAATCCGATCAAGGAGAAAGGGCGTCACATCTTTTGCGACTATCCCTTCGCGATCGGCATCGGCCAAAGCTGTCTCGATAATCGGGGATATGACCGAACGCGGGATTTCGTCGTTTTCCTTGATCGGGTTGGCGACAAGTTGCCCGCCATGAAGGCCGAGAGAGACGCGCATTGTATGGGCTTGCGCAATCTCCAGCGCGCTGTCCATCCGCAGCGGCGCCGGAAGTCCGGAGTTTCGGGACCAGAACGCGGGGAGTTCATCGCTTTGATAGGCGATGACGGGAACCCCGTGGGTTTCCAAGACTTCGAGTGTTTTGGGCAGATCAAGTATCGCTTTGGCACCTGCAGCTACGACCGTAACCGGGGTTTGTGCCAGTTCAAGAAGGTCGGCGGAGATATCGAAACTTTGCTCGGCGCTCCGGTGCACGCCGCCTATGCCACCTGTCGCAAAAACGTCGATCCCTGCGAGATGGGCACAGATCATCGTAGCCGCGACGGTGGTCGCGCCCGTCCATCGCTGTGATATGCAAATTGCTAGGTCGGCCCGGCTGATCTTGCGAGCCTCTTTGGCCAGCGCCAGTTGCTGCAACTGTTCCTGCGTCAAGCCGACATGAATCTGCCCATCCATTAGCGCGATCGTCGCTGGAACAGCACCAGACTCTCGAATGGTTTGTTCAACTCTTTGAGCAGTTTCAAGGTTTTGCGGGTAGGGCATGCCATGAGTGATGATCGTGCTTTCCAGCGCGACAATCGGGGTGGAGGATGCTTTTGCATGCGCCACTTCTGGCGAAAGGATCAGGGGCAAAGTCATTCTGTTTCTCCGCACACATGGGCCGCAGCCGCATCAAGCGCAGCTTGAAGAGCGCTCTCTGGGCTGGCTCCATTCATTTCTGCTGCGATATGGGCCGCCATAAATGTATCACCAGCACCGGTTACCCGCGTCACCAAAACAGGGGGCGGGGTAAGTGTCAGTTCGCGTGTTGCGGTTGCCTCCGCCGCGGAATTTCCTCCGTCGGTTACCAGGGCCCGGTGAACACCTCGCTCGACCAGCCCAGAGGCGGCATGCGTCGCATCGGGAAACTTGGTCTGGCACAGCAAACAGGCCTCTTCCAAATTCACGTAAAATGTTGCGCCGGGATGAGACATCAAAGGCAACAACCGTTCCGCCTTGCCGGGACTTGCAGGTGCAATCCTCAGGTCCGCCTTCGTGAACAAGGGACTTACCGAAACCTCTGACAAAAGGAGTGTTGTCAGGTTTCCGTCCAGCGCGATAACACCGCTGAAAGGGTCAGAGGCGCTTCCAAGGCGCCCATCTACAAGCGGGCCAAGTATCTTCGACCCTGCCGCTTCAAGCGAGTGGGCATCTGCAATCGCCGCAATCAAGCCATTTGCGCCTTCGACCGCCATGTAGCGATCCGTAGGCAGGTCGGACGAGCGGTAGAGATAGCTGGTATCCAACCCAAGGCTTTGGCAATTGTGAACCAAGTCGTTGCCCGCAGCGTCCTCGCCAACGATGCTAAGCAGGGCAGGGTGCAGACCGAACGCGCGCATGGTTGTCGCGATATTCAACGCTACGCCGCCCGGTATGGTCGAAATCCGTCCCGGCACATCGGCACCGGCTTTCATATGCCGATCCGACCTTCCGATGACGTCCCACAGCACAGAGCCGATGCACAGGATATCCGGTGAAGTACTCATGTGTATGTCTTGGCTGGCTTCACCGGCGTATACAAGCGCTAGGTTTTGAATTCATAACGATCGACTTCTTCGAAAATATCCATCGCGATGCTTCCCGCCTTCAAGGTGCCACCATGTTCGGCTCCTTCGGGGATAGAGTAACTGTCACCCGGTCGGCAAATTCGTTCCTTGCCTTCCAGTTCGAAATGGAACTCTCCCTGTAGAACCGTGCCCCATTGTGCCTTGTGTTTATGAAGGGGAATTTGAGTGTCTTCATGAACGATAAAAAACACGAGCAACCGGTCTTTGGATTTCATTGCGCGGGTTTCGACCTGTGAGGTCTCAAACGGTATATCCAGTGAGGGCAAATTCATTATAAATTCTGGTAAAAGCATCATTTTCTCCAATCTTGCGACACGCTAGCACGAATGCGCCAAAATCCACCTGAAAAACAGGGCAGGGGGCTTGTCATCCCTGAATACATCGCGTAAACGCGCGATCACTTCACAGGCGAGAGTTGGGCCGATGGGGGAGACATCCTCAAAGGTCCGCCGGTTGGGCAACTGCCCTTTGATGCTCTCGCTTAGGCGCAAACCGGAAAAGGAAAATGGACATGGCGCTTCCTGAATTCACCATGCGTCAGCTGCTTGAAGCTGGCGTTCACTACGGTCACCAAACCCAACGCTGGAACCCGCGTATGCAGGAGTTCATCTACGGCGACCGTAACGGCATCCACATCTTCGACCTGACCCAGACCGTCCCAATGCTGGACGCAGCTCTGAACGTCGTTCGTGAAACTGTCGCCAAAGGCGGCCGTGTTCTGTTCGTCGGCACCAAGCGACAGGCAGCAGGCCCGATTGCTGAAGCCGCAGAGAAATGCGCGCAGTACTACATGAACCACCGCTGGTTGGGTGGCACGCTGACCAACTGGAAAACCGTTTCCCAGTCGATCCAGCGTCTGAAGACCATCGACGAGCAGATGGCAAACGGCGCCGAAGGCCTGACCAAGAAAGAGCGTCTGGGCATGGAGCGTGAGCAGGCCAAACTGCAGGCCTCGCTTGGCGGTATCGCCGAGATGGGCGGCACTCCGGACCTGCTATTCGTTGTGGACGTCAAAAAAGAAGCACTGGCCATCGCAGAAGCCAAGAAACTGGGTATCCCGGTTGTGGCTGTTGTCGACACCAACTGCTCGCCTGACGGCATCGACTACATCATTCCCGGTAACGACGACGCATCGCGTGCCATCTCGCTGTACTGCGACCTGGTGAGCCGTGCTGCCCTGGACGGTATGAGCGCCCAGATGGACGCCGCAGGTGTTGACCTTGGCGCGCTGGAAGAGGGCACCGTTGAAGAAGCGATCGCCGAAGAAGCCGCAGAAGAGACCCCCGCCGAAGCCTAAGGCTCGGTCGTTGTCACATCACTGATTCCGGACGCGGGTGGGCCCGCGTCTGGGCATCAATCCACATTCGAGGAGAGCCAAGATGGCAATCACCGCAAAAATGGTGAAAGAGCTGCGCGACAGCACCGGCGCAGGCATGATGGACGCAAAAAAAGCGCTGACCGAAACTGACGGCGACATGGAAGCCGCAGTTGATTGGCTGCGCACCAAAGGTCTGGCGAAGGCCGCCAAGAAATCGGGCCGTACCGCAGCTGAAGGTCTGGTTGCAGTTGCAGTCAACGGTGGCAAGGGTGTCGCGGTTGAAGTGAACTCGGAAACCGACTTCGTTGCAAAAAACGCTGAATTCCAAGCGATGGTGAAAGATTTCGCCGGCGCTGCTTTGGGCGTATCGGACGTTGAAGGTCTGGCCGCCGCTGATCTGGGTGGCAAAACCGTTGCCGACACTCTGACCGACAAGATCGCCACCATCGGCGAGAACATGACCCTGCGTCGCATGGCTGCGGTCGAAGGTGATCAAGTTGTGACTTACATCCACAACGCTGTCACTGACGGTATGGGCAAAATCGGCGTTCTGGTAGCGCTGAAGGGTTCGAACGAATCTTTTGGTAAGCAGGTTGCCATGCACATCGCGGCCGCCAACCCGGCCTCGTTGAGCGAAGCAGATCTGGATCCGGCAGTTGTTGAAAAAGAGCGTCAGATCCAAATCGACATTGCACGCGAATCGGGTAAGCCCGAGAACATCATCGAAAACATGATCAAAGGCCGCATGAAGAAATTCATGGCCGAGGTCACACTGCTGAACCAGTCGTTCGTTATCAACCCCGACTTGACCGTCGCAAAGGCGGCTGAAGAGGCTGGTGTTGAAGTCACCGGATATGTTCGCCTGGAAGTTGGCGAAGGTATCGAAAAGAAAGAAGAAGACTTCGCTGCAGAAGTTGCGAAGGCAGCTCAGGGCTAAGACGATCTTAGATATTTTCGTGGAAAACCCGGCCGTTGTGCCGGGTTTTTCATTTGAATCCGGGGAAGTGCACCGACCAAAGAGAAGCGGCGCGGTTCTTGGAGGAACCACGCCGCTCGTGCAGCACTCATTGGGATTGAACTTCGCACTCTAGTGCCAGCTGAAGACCGACTATAGATCCCCCCTCTGGCGTTCCGGTTACCCGGACAGAAAAGTTAAGATTGATATCACAACCATCCCTCTTCCTGCTCCATGGCCTAAATGCCACCACTCACGGAACAGCCTGATTATGCAAAAAATGGTGATACCTAAGAAGTAAGGTAATCCCTACCTTTCGGATATTTTCGTGAGAAATCAAAACGACTCGATAAATGTACGATTTTATCGTTCTTTAAAGTAGACGCGTATCGCATTGTTATAAAACATAAATTTGATTGTAAAAAGATGCCTTCAAAACTGCTTGAGCCGTAGTGTCTACATCCAATACTTCGCGCGCTCTTCGAAGGTGTTTTTCAACAGTTGCAGGGGTTAAACCCATTATTGTCGCGATATCTTGGGTGGTTTTCCCTTCGCCAACCCATTCCAACGTCTCTCTTTGGCGGTCTGTTAGCTTACGATCCTTGCTTATGAAGGGCAGGGTGTTAATTCGTAAGTGCGCGATATTACATAGGGCTTCAATCTGGCGACCGTAGATCTTCCAGATATCATCAGCCTCGCTTTGGGGTTTGCCGGGATCCAGTGCCATACCAATGCCAGCCTTAGAGCGTGCGCTAAAGTCACTGAAACTAATTGTATAACCCGCCGATAGATCGAATTTTGCATGGAGTTCAACGACTTGCTGCTCACTTTTGCTCAATTCGCCTTTTTGCGCACGTTCCGCGGTAAGCCCCCAAGACATGGCGCCGACGTTTTCGCTTGCCCAACGAACCATCGGTCCATCGAAAAACATCCGACCATCAATATATTTTTCAACAAATTCAGAAGGATAGTTCGTAAGAACCATAAGGTCTCTTGGATCTCCGAGTGAGTTGGAGAGTTTAAACTGCGTGAATCCGTAAATCACACGCGTGAAACCGAGTCCGGCCAGTCGAGCGCTAAAGTACTCCCAAAGGGTTTCAACGCTTTGAGAATTCACAATTGTTTCGATGTCGGTCAGCGGAAGACTATTGGGCGCCAAGTCCTGGTTAACGATCGATGCCGAGGAGGCTTGTTGATTCATTGGCGCTGGCTTTCCTGTAGCATTTGCAGAACAAGCGTACTGGTAAACACAATCATTCGCCGCATCGGGCTGCGAAAAAGGGATACCGTTTAAACCAAGAACTATACAACCTAAGGCTTTAGTTTAGTGGGAAAATCTCAAAACTGTGGCTATATTCACCAATTATATTAACATAATACTGATTATCGGTTTAATTGAGTTCGATTTGTAGGCGTAAATATATAAACTATCCCAACGCGTAGCCTGCCCCTCTTACAGTCCGCAAAGGATCATCGCCGCCGTGTTGGCACAAAGCCTTACGAAGGCGGCCTATATGAACATCAACTGTCCTTGTATCGACGTAGATGTCGCGCCCCCAGACTCGATCTAGAAGTTGTTCCCTGCTCCATACGCGACCGGGTTTTTCCATGAACGTGGACAACAATCG
>CAYFXM010000003.1:15629-27219 GCA_964346965.1 uncultured Actibacterium sp.
TTCTGTTGGGCCCAGCTTTATGGTATCTGAACCCCGAGAAACTTTATGCGTCTCGGAATCAAGAACGATATCGTCATACTCCAGCCGCTGACCAACCGCCGCAGGACGCGTTCGACGAAGTTGTGTGCGCACGCGGGCCATCAATTCAACCACCGAGTACGGTTTGACCATGTAATCGTCTGCGCCGGTCTCCAACCCTCTAACCCGGTCAACTTCTTCAGACCGCGCTGACAGCATGATGATCGGCAAGCTACGCGTCTCGGGCCGTGTCTTAAGTCGCCGACAAACCTCGATCCCGGACACGCGTGGCAACATCCAATCTAGAACGACAATGTCGGGAGATTCTTCGTCTACGCGAAGCAGAGCTTCTTCACCATTGTCTGCTTTGACGACCCGAAATCCTTCAGCCTCGAGGTTGTATGACAAAACCTCACGTTGGGCCGGTTCATCTTCGACGACAAGTACAGTGGGTTGCTCTGCGCCACTCATTATCCGTCTCCGGGAGTTTCCACAGAGGTCCTGTCGTCTTTCGGGCGCCCTTCTTCAGGCATTTCGCCGGTAACCAAGTAAATAACCTGCTCAGCGATTGAGGTTACATGGTCGCCCATCCGTTCGATGTTCTTGGCAATGAAATGCAGGTGCATACAGGCCGTGATGTTGCGCGGATCTTCCATCATGAACGTCAGGAATTCGCGGAACAACGCGTTGTACATCTGGTCCACTTCTTGGTCTCGCAACCGCACATCGGCCGCCAACTCTGCGTCGCGTTGGATGTAGGCGTCGAGCGCATCCTTCAGCATGGATTCGACCGTTCTTGCCATACGTCGAATTGCGCCAGATGTCCCTTCAATCGGCGACAAATGGACGAGAACAGACGTTCTCTTGGCCATATTTTTGGCGTAGTCCCCAACACGTTCGAGGTTTGCGCTGATCTTCATCACGGTCAGGACCGTCCGTAAATCGCTTGCAATCGGCTGGCGTAGGGCAAGAACGCGGGCACATTCCTCGTTCACTTGCTCTTCAAGATGATCAATCGCCTTGTCGTTCAGGCGAACTTGTTCCGCCAGTTCTTCGTCACGATTTTCGAGTGATTTAGTGGCTTCCAAAATGGCGGCTTCAGTCAGCCCGCCCATCTTCATGATGAGCGCCTGGATAGCCTCTAGATCCGTATCGTACGAAGAAACGATATGTTGTTGTTCAGACATTAAATGGATTTCCTTAACCAATACGACCGGTGATATAGCTCTCGGTCCGTGGATCTTTTGGATTGGTAAAGATCTGGCCGGTTTCCCCGTGTTCCACCAGATTTCCCAGGTGGAAGAACGCGGTTTTCTGGCTTACGCGTGCGGCCTGTTGCATCGAGTGGGTAACGATAACCACAGAATAACGAGCGCGCAGCTCGTCGATGAGTTCCTCAACCTGTGCTGGCGCGATTGGGTCAATTGCTGAACACGGTTCGTCCATCAATAGGACTTCTGGCTCGGTGGCGACCGCACGGGCAATGCAAAGACGCTGCTGTTGGCCACCCGACAATCCGGTTCCCGGCGCATGCAAACGGTCCTTGACTTCGTCCCAAATTGCGCCCCGGCGTAGCGATTTTTCAACGATTTCGTCGAGTTCAGCCTTGTTCTTCGCAAGCCCGTGAATGCGAGGGCCATAGGCGATGTTGTCGTAGATCGACTTGGGAAAGGGGTTCGGTTTTTGGAAGACCATACCAACCTTTGCTCGCAACTGAACCGGGTCGACCTTTGGGTCATAGATATCTTCTCCGTCCAGAAGGATGTCCCCCTCGACCCGGCAAATATCAATTGTGTCGTTCATCCGGTTCAGACAACGCAGAAACGTCGACTTACCACAGCCAGACGGACCGATGAAAGCCGTGACCGTCTTGTCTTGGATCTCGATGTTGACGTCTTTGATGGCGTGGTTGTCGCCGTAGTACACCTGACAATCCCGAGCGGAAATTTTCACATCATTGGTGTCCACGGTTCTCTCCGAAATTCGCATGTCGTTCATTTTTGTCACCTATTACCAACGGCGCTCGAAGCGGCGACGCAAGATGATGGCGATGATGTTCATAGTTAGCAGGAACACCAACAAAATAATAATACCGCCCCAGGCGCGTTCGTAAAACGCCGGGTCCGCGCGTTTAGCCCATTCATAGATCTGGGCGGGCATGGCCGAGTTCGGGTCGAGAAACCCAGAGGCAACGCCCGTCGGATAGTTTGACGCGATATAGCCTACCATACCGATCAGCAGCAAAGGCGCGGTTTCACCGAGAGCCTGCGCTAGTCCGATGATCGTACCAGTCAGAATACCGGGTGCAGCCAGCGGCAGAACATGGTGAAACACCGATTGCATCTTCGAGGCCCCTACCCCAAGAGCCGCATCGCGGATTGACGGGGGCACCGACTTAAGCGAAGCGCGGGTCGAGATAATGATGGTTGGCAGTGTCATCAGCGTCAGCACGAGGCCGCCAACCAGTGGCGCTGATTGTGGCAGGTGCGCGAATTGGATAAACACCGCAAGACCTAGGATACCGAAGACAATGGACGGTACTGCCGCAAGGTTCGAGATATTCACCTCGATCAAATCGGTGAACCGGTTCTGTGGCGCGAATTCTTCAAGATAGATCGACGCGGCCACGCCGATGGGCAAGGACAGGATCAACACGACCAACATCATGAAGAGTGATCCGAGCATGGACACGCCCATGCCGGCCTGCTCCGGCCGCGAGTCCGACGCGTCCGATCCGGTGATAAAGGACCAGTTAAAGGACTTTTTCACCACACCGACTTGAAGGAATGCATCAACAAGGTCGAGATGTTCGGCATCAATATTTTTGTCGCGGGCAATCGATTTCCGCGTCACGCGGTCTTTTAGATAGCCGTCCACGCGGCTGGAAGCCAAGACGCGGAATTCGACGGTATTGCCAATCCGATCGGGGTTTTCGATGACGTAGTGTCGAACTTGCGCAGCGGCACCGTCAGACAACAAGGCTCGATATTGCTTGGGCTTGGTAAAGGGTGTGTCGATATTATGTTTCGAGGCCGCTTCGACCAAAGCTTTGTCGATCAACGGTTTATAGCCAAAAGTTGAGACTTTCTTGATGTCTTCGATTTTGCGCTCGCCCTTCTTGTCCAACTTGGTCGGATCAAGGAATACTTCGACCGTTACGAATGTCTGCTGAAAGGCACCCGTGCCGTTGCTAATAATCGCGACGATCAGTGCCGCGACGAAAAACAGGCCGACCGCTACTGCAAAGATGCCGTACAGCTTGAACCGGGCCTCTGCCGCGTTCCGGCGTCGAGTACGTGCGTCAGAAGCGTAAAGCGAGGACTTAGACCCATTCGCGTTCTTTTGCGGCTCGGGGGAAGATGTGACGTCGGTCATTCGTACTGCTCCCGGTATTTGCGCACGATAAAGAGGGCGAAAATATTCAGACCCAAGGTGATCACGAAGAGCGACATACCAAGGGCAAATGCCACCAATGCCTCGGGCGAGGCGAAATCTGCATCGCCGGTCAGCTGGCTGACAATCTTCGCCGTCACCGTGGTCATGGCTTCGAATGGGTTGAGGTCAAGCTTGGCTGCCGCTCCTGCCCCAAGAACCACGATCATGGTCTCGCCAATCGCTCGCGAGGCCGCCAGCAAGATTGCACCAACGATTCCGGGAAGGGCCGCGGGCAGGACAACCTGTTTGATAGTCTCAGACTTGGTCGCCCCCAATCCAAGAGATCCGTCGCGCAACGCCTGCGGAACCGCATTGATAATGTCATCGGACAACGAACTGACGAAGGGGATCAACATTACTCCCATGACGATGCCAGCGGTCATCACGGCGGTACCGCCCTTCATCCAGCCAAGGCCTAAAGCGCCCTGATCGCCGAAAATACTAACCAGCATCGGACCGACCGTTAGCAGGGCAAATAGACCGTAAACGATGGTTGGGATACCTGCGAGAATTTCCAGAAGGGGTTTCGCGATCGAGCGGACATGGGAGGACGCATATTCGGACAGGTAAACCGCTGCAAACAGGCCGATGGGAACCGCCACCAATAGCGCGATGAGAGAGATGTAGAACGTACCCCACAGCAGCGGGATGACACCAAGTTCGGACAGGCCGCCTCGGCCAGAGAAGCTCGGCGCCCATTTCAGACCGAAGAAAAACTCTGTGGCGGGGTACAGTCTGAAGAACTCGATCGTGTTGAAGATCAGCGACAGAATAATTCCAAGAGTGGTAAGGATCGCGATACTCGACGCGACCACCAGCAGTGTAAGTATTCCGCGCTCAACTACATTTCGCGCGCGAAAGTTCAAATTGGTGCGCAGGAAACTGACGATGAATCCAGCCAAGGCCACTGCAAATACCGCGACGGTCATCGCCGTTGCCCCTTGGCGTGACATCGTTCGGTATTTCTGGGCGGATGACAGAATTTCTGGGCGGACATCCGCGCCAAGCGCTACACCGATTTCGCCGAGAAGATCTCGAATATTAGTTGTTTCGGTGTCGATCTCTTTGGCTTCTCGAGCGGTCAACGCGCCTTGTTCCACCGCTATATTCAGCCCATCTGCAACCCGGCGTACGTCGCTCATAACGAGGTTCAGGTTTGAACCTTCCTCGATAGCTTCGGTCGGGATCAATTTCATGACGCTGTTGTCGATGAAAACCGGCTGAAGCAATTGCCAGATGACCAAGAGCGCAAATGCCGGCGTAATTGTCGTCAGGAGAACGTTTGCCCCATAGTAAAAAGGCAAAGAATGCAAATGGCGGGACTCTCCTCCCGCCGATCCAAGCGCGCGCTGGCGCCCCAGAACATAGCCAACCGCGCCGAGCGCAATCACGATTATGGATATCCAGAGGACAGACATTTTCCCCTCGCATTCAAGCGCCCCACCTACAGGGCCGAAAAAGGTAACGGCACCCCAACCGGGATGCCGTCGGGAACTGCGTCAGACGCTTAGTTCATCGGTGTTTCGTCAGCAACAACTTCCTGAGTTGCTGCCAGTTCCGGGTCGGAGACCAGACCATAAGCGGCCAGGGGTCCATCTTCGCCGGCGATTTCATCGGCGACAAAGAACTCTGCGAATTCTTTCAGGCCCGGGATGACGCCGATGTGCGCCTTCTTGATGTAGAAGAACAGCGGACGCGATACAGGGTATTCACCGGTCGCGATGGATTCGGTCGACGGTACGATCGACGACATGGTGGCAACCTGCAGTTTGTCGGTGTTGTTTTCGTAGAACGCCAGACCAAAGACGCCAATACCATCTTTGTTGGCTTCGATACGGGCTAGGGTTTCTGTGTAGTCGCCGTCGATGTCAACCGAACGACCGTCGGTACGCAGAGCGATACAGGCTTTCTCCGCAGCTTTCTTGTCGTCACCAGCGGCGGCCGCGAAGACTTCGAAGTCGCCGGTTTCTTCACAGCCGGCAAGGATCACTTTGTCTTCGAAAACTTCGCGAGTGCCGTGCTTGGTGCCCGGAACGTATGCCTGGATTTCCTGCGACGGTAGTGATGCGTCAACTTCATTCCAGTTGGTGTAGGGGTTGTCGACAACGGCGCCGTCAACGACAATCTTATCCGACATTGCGCGGTACCACTGAACCGGAGTGAACTCGAACGAGTTACCGTCGATGTCCGAGGCAAATACGATGCCGTCATAACCGATACGAACTTCGATGATTTCAGTCACACCAGATTCAGCACAGGCTGCGACTTCTTTCTCGCGAATTGCGCGCGATGCGTTTGCAATGTCGATGGTGTTTTCGCCAACACCTTCGCAGAAGCGTTTCAGACCAGCCGACGACCCACCCGATTCAACAACCGGTGTCGGGAAATCAAAGTTTTCGCCAAAGGCTTCGGCAACGATCGAGGCATAAGGCAGAACGGTCGACGAACCGGCAACCTGAACGTTGTCACGTGCGGCAGCAGTGGTTGCCAAAACAGCGGCGATAGCCAGGGTGGAGGCCGTCAGTTTCACAAAAGACATTTATAGCTCCTGATGTCATTTTTGGTCCCACGTTCTGGAACCTCTAAGCGCGTGATAATCCGGCTCGTTAAGTCTTTTGTGACAGTTGTGTAACGGTTTTATGACAGCGCAAGATTATCTGCCCAAATGGGCGATGAGCTAGCGCGGTATTGGCAACGTTATCTTCAGGAAACTGGCAGAATTACAGTAAATTTACTGCCCTTTTCTGGTGTACTTTCGATCCGAAAGCGACCGCGATGACGGTTGATTATGTGTTTCACGATCGCGAGCCCTAAACCCGTTCCACCCATTTCGCGGGACCGGTGACCGTCAACGCGGTAGAATCTCTCTGTAAGGCGGGGAATATGAACCGGATCGATTCCCTCACCATCATCGATAACGTCGACATGGACCGCCGGCCCCCGGAAGGCGATCTCACGTTCGAGCATTGATATATTGATCTTCAGCACTCCCCCCGGGCGGCCGTATTTAATTCCGTTTTCGATGAGGTTTGTAAAAACTTGTGTAAGTTGGTCAGCGTCCCCCCGAACCTCTGCCGGATGCTCATTGCCTTTGATAATGATCTCAATGCTGTGCTCGTCTGCCAACTGGCGCAGCCGGGTTACGGTTGATCCGACCAAGGCAGAAACGTCCACGCGCTCCAATGGACGCACGCGTTCGTCACTTTCCACGCGGCTCAACTGTAGCAGATCCCGCACCAAGCGGTTCATCCGTTCAGCTTCTTTCTCCATAATCGAGAGAAACCTGCCACGTGCGGCTGCGTCGTCTTTCGCCGGACCTCGTAGCGTCTCGATAAAACCAAGCAATGCGGTCAAAGGCGTTTTAAGTTCATGACTTACGTTCGCAACGAAATCCCGACGGATCTGGCCGGCTTGCTCTCGTTCAGTGTCGTCTTCAAGAACAATGATTGCACCGTTTCCATCAATTTCCTCGAACGGGGTTGCCGTAACACGATAGGTTGCTTCGCGATTTAGTTCGGATGTCAAGAACCGCACTCGTTGGGATTGATTGAGACGCAAGGTATCTTCCACGCAATCCAGAAGCGCCGGATGGCGCAACACCGTGATATAGTGGCGCCCTACCCCCGCTATTCCAAACAGTTCCGACGCTCGTGCGTTCATAGCCCGCACGCGCTCGTTTGCAGATACGATCACGACAGGAACAGGCAATGCCTCAAGGACTTCTGTAGGAAGACTATCTGTCATACTTGGGGCATCCGTTGCTTTCTGTGCGAGGTCGAACTTTGGCCAATTTCTTGCGCTTGTAAATGTATTCCCAGAAGAACGAGGGCCACTAACGGTGATCGCGGAAATGTGATCCCATAAATTTTGTTTCAATCTTCCTTAAATTTAAATATCGATTAATAAGTTCGCCTTCAGATTGCGGTAACGATTGATTATACAGTGCTTATTCCGACTTCCACTCTTTGAGGTCCAACTAGATGGATGAATCCGCTGCACTTTCACTACTCGAAAGACATCTTGTGCTCGAGCCTGTGACGCTATTGGTCGGAACCGACGTGAGGGATCTGCCTGAATCCGTGCAAATGCGGCTAACGCACAGGGTTGAATCTCTACCTTTGGCGCTAATTCACGCGGTTCTAGCGCGCGCGCCTGAAACCAAAGAGATCATCTCCCCATTATTCGCTGATAGTTTCGACGCAACAGAACTGGCCTACGAATTGTTCCGTGCAGAATTTCGTGGCGCGTTGACAATCGTTGCACCAAAAATGCCGCAGCCGGACCTGATCCTACAAGAATTACGGTCTATCTGCCCACATGTAACATTGGCGCTTGTCTGTCGCACAACGCACTAAGGTAGCGGTGTAAGCTGCTCCCGAAACAGACGCATTCTTGCTTGATAATGCTCGGCTGATTGAAGCAGGCCTTTGATCGCCGCATCATCCAATCGCCGCACGACTTTGCCGGGCATTCCCACGACAAGGCTTCCGTCTGGAATCTCTTTGCCCTCTGGAATCAAGGCCCCTGCCCCAATCAGGCAATTGTTGCCGATCTTGGCACCGTTCAAGACGGTCGCCCCCATACCTATCAGGCTTTGGTTCCCGATTGTGCACCCATGAAGCATCGCTTTGTGACCGATGGTGCAATTTTTCCCAATTGTAAGGGGAAATCCCGGGTCCGTGTGGAAGACACAGTTCTCCTGCACGTTCGTTCCCGCTCCCAGAGTGATAGGTTCATTGTCACCGCGCAGGGTAGACCCAAACCAGACAGAGACGCCCGTTTCGACGATGATATCTCCGATGACATTGGCATCGGGTGCGATCCAGAAGTCTCCGTCCTCCGGCAACGTCGGTTTACGATCGTTCAACGCATATAGAGTCATGTATTTTCCTCGAATTCCTGTTGAAGATTGCGGACGTGACCGAGAAGTCCGGGTTGCTGCGCGCGGCGCAAACGTGTGGCGTCGATAATCGTCCTCAACTGTCGTTCTGTTTCGTCCAGATCTTCATTCACGAGAACAAAATCGTAATAGCCCCAGTGGCTTATTTCGGTCCAGCTTTTGTCCATACGGCGCTGAATTGTCTCGGGGCTGTCTTTGCCACGCTCGATAAGGCGGCGATTTAGCTCGGGGATCGAAGGAGGAAGGAGAAAAATCGACAGGGCATGTGGTGCAAGATCGGAGTTTCGAATCTGCAATTCACCTTGCCAGTCAACGTCGAACAATACGTCTCGACCATTTTCGATGGCTTGTTTAACCGGCCCCTTGGGTGAGCCATAGAAATTACCAAAAACGTGGGCGTGTTCCAACATCTCGTCCGCTGCAACCTGGCGTTTGAATTCCTCTTCACTCAGAAAGAAGTAATCCTCACCATCCTTCTCCCCCTCTCGTGGAGCGCGCGTGGTGGCAGAGACAGAAAAACGGATCGTGTCGTCCCAATCCATTAAGCGTTTGGCCAAGGTCGATTTCCCTGCACCAGACGGTGAGGACAGAATGATCAGAAGACCGCGGCGATCCTGCATAGTTTACTCCACGTTTTGAACTTGCTCGCGCATCTGATCGATGACCACCTTGAGGTCAAGTCCGATGCGTGTCAGGTCCTGAGAATGCGATTTCGAACATAGCGTATTCGCTTCACGGTTAAATTCTTGAGCCAAAAAGTCCAGCTTTCGCCCCACCGGTTCCGGATTGGTCAACAGCTCTCTCGCTGTTGCTACATGGGCACCAAGCCGGTCGAGTTCTTCTGTCACATCTGCCTTCACGACGATCAACGCAAGCTCCTGCGCGACCCGCTCTGGATCAGCTCCGGATAGGTTCTCCAAAGCGCGTTCAAGATTTGCGTTGATGACATCTGCCCACTTGTCTTTGCGAGACTCAGCCGCCGCTCGCGCTTCATCTCTCAATGCGTCGATCTGGTCGATTTGCGCGCTTAGAACCTGGTTCAACGTTTGTCCTTCGGTCGCCCTCATTGTATTAAAACTATCGATCAATCCACTGAGATCATTCAAAATTTCAGAACGCAATTGGGTTGTATCATCATCCGAACCTGATTGATCCAGCACCCCCTTCTGATTTAAAATATCCAGAGCATTCGCAGCAGCCAGAGATACACCGGCGCCCTCTTTGGCTGCGGTCTCTACCTGATGTACAAGAGACAGAACCTCCGTCAAAACCTTCTGGTTAACAACCAAAGAGGCGGCATCGGCATCCTTGTTGACACGCAATGTCAGGTTAAGGTTGCCGCGTGCAACGCGCCCCTTAAACCCGGCACGCACAAGTGGCTCCAATCCTTCGATCCAATCCGGTATGCGCAAGCGAAGATCGAGACCGCGCGCATTCACGCTGCGCAATTCCCACACCCAGCTATAGCCAAGACCGTGCCCTGTAGCCGAGGCGTAACCCGTCATCGAACTCAAACTTCCCGGGGTACCGTTAACCATCTGATAACTTTCTTTCCGAAGTGAACGCGCAACATGCAACGTTAAGATTTCAGTAACGAGTGTCGTAGTAGCGTTAACAGAGCATTAAGCACGCGACAACGACCGGACGAAACAGAGGGAAGGTTGATGGCGCGCCGAAGGGACCGGATTGTTCAGTTGTCCAAGTACCAGACCTCAGAGAATTTTCACCTTTTGAACGAGGTCGAGTCTTATTGGGAAGCCCTGCGAGAAGATTCCACCGTTCCGCATCGTCAAGACATTGATCCACGCGGGTTGGAACGGGCGTTGGATAATATCTTCTACGTCGAAAAACTTGGGGCTGGCGTCATTCGGTTTCGTCTCGCTGGTCGAGTAGTCGAAGAGGCAATAGGAATGGATCCTCGCGGCATGCCCTTATCCGCCTTGTTTGCTTCACGGGATCGGGAGCGCTTGAGACAGTTAGTTTCTACCGCACTGACGATGCCGGAAGTGCTTCGTATGAGGCTGCAGAGCGTACCGCATCCCGGCCAGCAGGTCCTGCAAGGAGGGATGATTATTCTGCCCCTGAGGGATGAACGAGGTTGGGTTACTAAGGCCTTGGGATGCTTTCAGTTATCTCCCTCGGCAGGTTCATCTCCGCAAGCCTCAACAATTCGGTCAGTCTCTACGCGTGCTCTATCTGACGCACGCGTTCGCCCAGAAAAAATGCCTCCTCTGATCGAGGAGGCATGTCACGCTTTCGGGGAAGACCCCGCAAAATTTCATCACAGGCGTCAAGACCGGGTAAATCGCCCTGCCCTGCGTGTCGTGAAGTCTTAAGTGTTCACTGCGTTTTGGCTGCCAGAGGCATGACGTTTCGACAGTTCCTCGGCAACAAGGAAGGCGAGTTCCAACGACTGGCTGGCATTCAGACGCGGGTCACAGGCGGTGTGGTAACGGTCCGAAAGATCCTCGTCGGTGATCGCGCGGATACCGCCGGTGCATTCAGTAACATCCTTGCCGGTCATCTCGAAATGAACACCGCCTGGGATGGTACCCTCGGCCGCGTGTACTGCAAAGAACTCCTGAACTTCAGAGAGGACGTTATCGAACGGGCGGGTCTTGTACCCGGTTGCCGATTTGATCGTGTTGCCATGCATTGGATCACAACTCCAGACTACATTAGCGCCTTCTTCCTTCACGGCCTTGATCAGGCGTGGAAGATTGTCACCGACTTTGCCGGCACCGAAACGGGCGATTAGGGTCAGACGACCTGCTTCATTATCTGGATTCAGCGTGGCGATAAGTTGCTTCAGGTCGTCTTCGCTGGTGGTTGGACCGCATTTCAGACCGATGGGATTGATCACACCCTTGCAGAACTCAACATGCGCACCATCCGGTTGGCGAGTACGATCACCAATCCAAATCATATGACCGGAACCGGCAACCCACTGACCGGTCGTCGAGTCGACACGAGTCAGAGCTTCTTCATATTCCAGCAACAAGCCTTCGTGCGAGGTGTAGAAATCAACCGTCCGCATGCTGTGCGAGGTATCAGAATTCATTCCAGCAGCGCTCATAAAGTCCAGCGTGTCCGAGATCCGGTTGGCCAAATCGCGGTAGCGCTCCGCCTTCTCGGCATCTGCAAACCCAAGGGTCCACGCATGGACGCGATGCATATCCGCGAAACCACCCTGCGAGAACGCCCGCAGCAAGTTCAGCGAGGCCGCCGCCTACCTGG
>CAYFXM010000003.1:27262-44900 GCA_964346965.1 uncultured Actibacterium sp.
CTCCGTCCCGTGGTTGGGCTCGGTGGGAGCGGAACGCGGGTTTGCAAACTGACCGGCAACGCGACCAACTTTGATAACCGGAACCTTGGCGCCATAGGTCAGCACCATCGCCATCTGCAGCATCACCTTGAACGTGTCGCGGATCGTATCGGCAGAAAACTCGCCAAAGCTTTCCGCACAGTCACCGCCCTGAAGCAGGAAGGCCTCGCCACGTGACGCTGCTGCAAGTTTCTCACGCAGGGCGCGGGCTTCACCGGCAAAGACCAACGGCGGATACTTAGCAAGTTGGGCCTCAACAGTCTCCAACGCTGCCTGGTCCGTATAGTCAGGCATCTGAATCCGGGGCTTGCTGCGCCAGTCAGATTTTTGCCACTGTGCCATTTCTTCGCTCCATCCATGGGTATTAGCAGAGGCGTTATAAGCAATGTTAGCGTTATACACCACCCGCAAAATCGGGTTTCAGGCCCTGGATTTGGGTGAAAAACAAGAGGCCACATTCCGACATGTTCGAAAGAACGATATTACACATTTCCTATGCAAATTCATAGAATGGCCGACCTCGAACATGTTTGAAACATAGGCAATATGTCGAATTTGAGGATCAATCGAAGGCAAAGTGCCAACCCATAAATCGCTCCGAACTGTTTTCAAAGCGTAGGACAGCCGCTAGCTTCAACGCATGACTAAGAGGACGATACTTCTGGTGGCCGCAGGGTCGTCGTCGCGTATGCGTGGCAGGGATAAGTTGCTTGAACAGGTCGACGGTCTTCCGCTTCTCCTTCGACAGGCAATCGCAGCCTCAGAGGTGGCTGACCAGGTAATCGTAACCCTTCCACCAAAAGCAGCGCGCCGCACGGAAGTATTGGAGCCGATCTCCGAAAGGATTACGTTTCTAGTCGTCGATGACGCGAAGACAGGGATGGCCGCGTCGTTTCGTGCAGCGGCCCGGCATGGGCTTTTCGCGCCGACAATGATCTTGCCCGCAGATATGCCGGAACTTAAGGCGCGCGATCTGTTGAAGCTTTGGAGAGCCTTTGAAACGGGTGATCACTCTTCGATCATTCGAGCCTGTACGAACGACCGAAAGCCAGGACATCCCGTGATTTTCCCATCGGATGTGGTGGACGAGTTTATCAATCTTAAAGGAGATAAGGGTGCACGAGATCTACTCAAAAAGCACACAGACCGGATCGTTCTGATCCCCCTGCCCGGTCAGGCTGCTATCATTGATCTCGACACACCTGAAGATTGGGAGAACTGGCGCCGTTCGCAGGGACAGTAACTCTACCGGCCCTGAAAGCGGCTCCAAATTCCTTTTGCATCCAGCGGTTTTGCTGGCTGTTTTCGGTCGACGGCCAGATCGCGCAGTTCAGGGAAATAATAAAACAATTCGATCCGCTGAGAATTTCGTGCTGCGCCATTGTCCGGGTCCAATGGGCTGAAGCACTCCACCCATGCCCCATTCGCACAAATCATCTCGTGGCGATCAAAGTGGAAGTGGATATAGGTGATCGTGATCGGCTCGACCGAGCGAATTCCACGATGGTTGATCAGTTTCTTAGCCGCGACCGCCTGAGCGCCCATGGCCATGACATGTCCCATTTTATAGGAACTCGCATCGAACCCGAGGTTCTGACTAACCGCTGTATCCCGTGCGGGGACACCCGGCGCCAACGCACCGCGCTGGAGCACAACCGGATGGAGATGTGGGTGGCCATAGATTTCCTGAGAATTCAGAGTCGCGGCACCTTTCCAACGGATTTGGACAGCAACCCCTTTCTTGTTCAGAACAACGTCGCCCGGACCCAACTCCTGTACAAGGCGCTCACCGCTAGGCGTCGAAATAAATGTGCCGGGTGTAAACAAAGGCATAACGTCTTACTCACTCATTACTGTCACTCGGGGGCTTCACCCCGGATACTCAAACTTAGGTCGCGCGGGCGGTCGAAGCGGCCAAATACCCACTCATGAAAAACCACCTACAAAATTACCGATCAAGTAACGCACCTCTTGGGCCACCTGACCACCTCACGCTATCCACCTTCACCCGTTCGCGAATACGCGTACCGCACGCGGCGAGGATAATTACGGTCCGACCTTTTGGCTGGGGAGACATCGCCCCGTTACCCGCAAGGCTTTGCTTCCATTTCATACCGACTGAACCAATCCGGCGCCCATCCGCCGTCCGCCATCAGGTCGTCCCAGTGGACAATTAAAGGATACGCCTTCGAGCGCTCTTGACGAAGGGAAATTTGGCGCAATTGGGGCGAATTGGGGCAGAATTGTGCCCGTGGTGCATCGCTCTCCGTCACTTGGATTGGCGGATTACGACCGGCCTAATCAGTCGCGTCTAACGCGCGCTTCCATCGACTGTCGCCATATATTTTGCGCTTTTCGGGTAAATTCAACCAAATGTTGAGTGCCAATGGAAACGAAACGAAATGCTCAAGGTTTAGGAAACGACCGGTTTTCGCGATGTACGCGCAGAAAATCGTTGATTGCGACTGCGACAATTCGATTTGGAAACAATTCGTTAAAGCCGAGCCTTCCGTCAATTTAATCGAAATAGTCGATCCGAATCACTGACATGAGAAGGTGGTGCCCAAGGAGAGATTCGAACTCTCACGATGTTGCCATCGGGGGATTTTGAATCCCCTGCGTCTACCATTCCGCCACTTGGGCCCGGCGGCTCGAGATCGACTCAGACTCGCGCGGTGAGCAACGGTTTAGCAACTTGCTACGGGTAGGGAAAGTCGGTTTCGTCCCTCCCTTGACTTGCCCCGACGGACGTGGTGCTTGTTGCCCAACTAAAACAGGGCAGAACAATGATCCGCGGGCTTTACGACTGGACCCTTTCACTGGCGGAAAGCCGACACGCGCTATGGGCACTTGCAATTGTCGCCTTTGTCGAAAGCTCCGTTTTCCCGATCCCGCCGGATGTGCTGATGATCCCCATGATCATTGCCGCCCCACATCGCGCTTGGCTAATCGCCGGAGTTGCTTTGGTTGCGTCGGTGTTGGGGGGACTCCTCGGTTATTACATTGGCTACGGGCTGTTCGAGACGGTCGGACAACCGGTGCTGGAGTTCTACGGCAAGACCGAATATTTCGATGAATTCCGTGATCGCTATAACGAGTGGGGCGCTTGGGCAGTTCTGATCGCAGGCGTGACCCCCTTCCCTTACAAGGTGATTACGATCCTATCCGGGACCACTGGACTCAGCCTGACGGTCTTCATGGTTGCCAGCGTGATCGCCCGCGGACTTCGGTTTTTCCTTGTGGCCGGTCTGCTTTGGAAATTCGGCGCACCAATTCGTGAATTTATCGAAAGGCGTTTGGGCTTGTTATTCACCGTGTTTGTCGTTCTTCTTCTCGGCGGATTTGTCTTGGTGAAATACCTATGAATGCACGTAACCTGATCATTCTGGCCACTATGGGGTCCGCATCGCTGCTGCTTGGCGCCTTCGCCTTCCAGTACATCGGCGGCCTCGCCCCATGCAAACTGTGCCTCTGGCAAAGATGGCCACATGCCGCGGCAATTTTGATCGGCGCCGCGATCCTTGTATCCGGACGTATCCAGCTTGCGGCATTGGGTGGATTGGCGGCCCTGACGACCGCAGGTATCGGGATCTATCATACCGGAGTAGAACGTGGCTGGTGGGAAGGCCCTTCATCCTGCACCGGTGGCGGTGACGGCCTTGGAGCTATGTCGGGCAACGATCTTCTGAATTTCGATTCCGCAGAAACAATCGTGATGTGTGACGATGTTCCCTGGGAAATGTTTGGTCTCTCCATGGCGAGTTGGAACTCAGTTGCGGCTTTTGGGTTCACCGCCTTGTGGTTCCTCGCGTTCTTCCGCCGGGAAATGTGACAGATTGATTGCACACCACATGCTGGATCGGATATAGTCATGGCAACAAAATATAGTCCGTGACGAAACAGGCGAGCACACGTGAGCGACACTCCGCAAACCCCTGAAAACGAAGACGAAAACATGCCCGAGCGCCCCGTTTATGACGGGCCTTCGATCACGATCGAAGAGGAGATGAAATCCTCCTACCTCGATTATGCCATGAGCGTGATTGTAAGCCGGGCGATTCCGGACCTGCGGGATGGTTTGAAACCGGTCCACCGGCGCATCCTGTTTGCGATGCATGAGACCGGAAATACGCATGAAAAGGCCTATCGCAAGTCGGCCCGACCCGTCGGCGATGTTATGGGTAAATACCACCCGCATGGGGACAGCGCGATCTACGATGCACTCGTACGGATGGCGCAGGATTTCTCGATGTCGCTGCCACTACTGGACGGTCAGGGGAACTTCGGCTCGATGGACGGGGATAACCCGGCAGCCATGCGTTATACCGAAGTGCGGATGGATAAGCCCGCGGCCTCGCTGCTGGCGGATATCGAAAAGGACACCGTCGATTTTCAGGACAACTACGACGGTAAGGATCGGGAACCGACGGTCCTGCCCGCGCGGTATCCGAACCTTCTCGTGAATGGATCAGAGGGTATCGCGGTTGGTATGGCCACGCGTATCCCGCCCCATAATCTGGGCGAGGTCTGTGATGCCACTCTGGCGCTGATCGAAAATCCCGATCTGACGTCCGAAGAGTTGATCGAATATATCCCTGCTCCGGACTTCCCGACTGGCGGGATGATTCTGGGCCGCTCGGGTGCGCGTAAAGCCTATCTTGAAGGTCGCGGCTCGATCATCATCAGAGCAAAGACACGCGTAGAAGAGATCCGCAAAGATCGCTACGCCATCGTCATTGATGAGATCCCTTATCAGGTTAACAAAGCTTCGATGATCGAGAAGATCGCCGAAATGGCCCGCGAGAAAAAGGTCGAGGGCGTTGCGCACGTGCAGGACGAATCCGACCGGATCGGTGTGCGCGTCGTGATCGAGTTGAAGCGTGACGCAACAGCTGAAGTCGTTCTGAATCAACTGTTCCGCTTTACACCGATGCAGACGTCTTTCGGCGCGAACATGCTCGCCCTGAACGGCGGACGGCCTGAACAGCTGACCCTGCGCGCCTTCCTGACCAACTTCATCGCATTCCGCGAACAGGTCGTGGCACGCCGCACAGCGTTTGAATTGCGCAAAGCAAGAGAGCGCAGCCATATCCTCTGCGGTCTGGCCGTCGCAGTCAGCAATGTTGACGAGATCGTCGCGACCATTCGCTCGTCGGCTGACGCCGCTGAGGCCCGTGCCAAGCTGATGGAACGTCGTTGGCCAGCCTCTGACATCGCTGAATATATCCGGCTGATCGATGACCCGACACACACGATGAATGACGACGGGACCTATAACCTGTCTGAAACTCAAGCCCGCGCAATCCTCGAATTACGTCTGCAGAGACTGACCCAAATTGGCGTCAAAGAGGTCACCGACGAACTTCAGGATCTTGCCGCTAAGATACGGGAATACCTCGAGATTCTCCGATCCCGCGACCGCATCATGGGCATCATCAGCGACGAGCTGCAAGCGGTAAAAGAAAACTTCGCCGTTCCGCGCCGCACAGAGATCACCGAGTGGTCCGGCGACATGGAAGACGAAGACCTGATCGAGCGCGAGGATATGGTCGTTACCGTCACCAGCGCCGGTTACATCAAGCGCACCCCGTTGGCGGATTTCCGGTCGCAACGGCGAGGTGGCAAGGGGCTCTCTGGCATGGCGACAAAGGAAGAGGACGTGGTCACCACCCTTTTCGTCGCCAACACTCACACGCAATTGCTGTTCTTCACGACCGACGGCATGGTTTACAAGCTGAAGACCTGGCGACTGCCTCAGGGCGGCCGCACGGCGAAGGGGAAGGCCATCGTGAATATCCTGCCGATCCCGCAGGGCGTATCGATTGCCGCCATTATGCCAGTGGATCGACCCGACGAAGAGTGGTCTGACCTGCAAATCGTTTTCGCCACTTCGGCCGGTGGTGTGCGCCGCAATGCGTTGAGCGATTTCACGAATGTCCGTTCCAATGGCAAGGTCGCGATGATACTGCCCGACAGCGTAGAATTGGTTAATGCCCGTATCTGTACCGAGGACGACGACTTTATGCTGGTCACCTCACTGGGTCGCGCTATCCGGTTCCCAACCACAGAAGTCCGTGTCTTCAAGGGGCGGGATTCGACAGGTGTTCGCGGAATTAAGTTGGCCGAGGGCGACAGAGTCGTTTCCATGTCTGTAATCCGCCATTACCAAGCCACTCCGGAAGAACGTACCGCCTACCTGAAGATGCGCCGGGCGGTGGCCGGCCTGTCCGATGACGGAGATGAAGACGAAACACCCGCTGATCCCAATTTCAGCCAGGAGCGGTATGCCGAGATGTCGGCCGCCGAAGACCTGATTTTGACCATATCCGAGGGTGGTAGCGGGAAGCTTAGTTCCAGCCACGACTACCCAGTACGAGGGCGTGGCGGTCAAGGGGTTCAGGCCATCGACAAAGGGCTACGTGCCGGACCAGTGGTCGCCTCTTTCCCGGTCGAGATCGACGACCAGATCATGCTGGTCACCTCAACTGGACAGTCGATCCGATGTCCAGTTGACGAAATCTCTTTCCGGTCACGGTCAGCCGGTGGCGTGCGTGTGTTTGACACCGCGAAAAATGAACAGGTTGTTTCGGTCGCATGGATTGCCGAGCAGGACGATGAAGAGGAAGGAGAGGCGTAAGTCTCTCCTTATTACGCGCATTAACCATTAATAATGGGCGTTAACCATCTAATTTTATAAAACTTTATTAGTTCATATCGCACCACGTATACCTGCCATCAGCGAGAAAATCGCTTTCGGTCGCGTGAACAACCACGTTAGAAATACACCTTTTCAAACTCCACAACCGCTGGCTTCATTTTGGCAATGAGGTCTCACCCGACGCTGACCCCTTTCCAACAGCGTCGTTGGGCGCTACATCGCGCGCATGACTGACACTCTTCATATCGTAGGCGGCGGCATGGCCGGGTCCGAAGCCGCATGGCAAGCCGTACAGGCAGGCATCCCTGTGGTCATCCACGAGATGCGCCCCAAGGTTGGAACTTTTGCGCACCAGACTGGTAAACTGGCCGAAATGGTGTGCTCCAATTCATTCCGATCGGACGACAGCGAGCAGAATGCTGTCGGCCTTCTTCATTGGGAGATGCGCAAAGCCGGCGGTTTGATCATGGAAATGGCAGACGCGCATCAACTTCCTGCAGGCGGAGCGTTGGCTGTGGATCGAGAGGCGTTCTCGCAGGGTGTCACTGACCGATTGCGCGCGCATCCATTGGTCTCGGTGGAAGAGGGTGAAATCACCGCCCTGCCCGATGATGGCCACTGGATCTTCGCGACCGGACCTTTGACGTCCTCGGCCTTGGGCGAAGCTATTGCCGCCGAAACCAGCGCGGAATCGCTGGCCTTCTTCGACGCGATCGCGCCGATCATCTATGCAGACACTCTCGACATGTCGAAAGCGTGGATGCAATCCCGCTACGACAAGGGTGAGACCGAGGAAGAGCGCACCGCCTACCTCAACTGCCCCATGACAAAAGACCAGTATGAGGCCTTCATCGATGCGCTCCTCGCAGCGGATAAGACGGAGTTCCACGAAGGTGAAACCGCCGGGTATTTTGACGGTTGCCTGCCGATCGAAGTCATGGCGGACCGGGGGCGTGAAACCCTTCGCCACGGGCCAATGAAGCCGGTCGGGTTGACCAACGCCCACGACCCGGAGAACAAACCCTACGCCGTGGTCCAGCTGCGTCGTGACAACAAACTGGGAACGCTGTTCAACATCGTCGGCTTCCAGACCAAGATGAAATACGGCGCTCAAACAGAAGTCTTCCGCATGATCCCGGGTCTGGAAGACGCCAAATTTGCACGTCTGGGCGGAATTCACCGGAATACATTCATGAACTCGCCCACGTTGCTCGACGAACAAATGCGCCTGCGCTCGCGCACCAACCTTCGTTTCGCCGGTCAAATTACCGGCGTCGAAGGTTATGTCGAAAGCGCCGCTATGGGTCTCTTGGCCGCGCGTTTCGCTGTAGCTGAGATCAAAGGAACACTCCTGCCCCCACTGCCACAAGACACTGCCATGGGCGCGTTGGTCCACCACATTACGGGAGGAGCAGAAGCAAAGACCTTCCAGCCTATGAATGTGAATTTCGGCCTGTTCCGCCCCGTCGACGGGCTTAAGGGGGGGCGACGTGGTCGCAAAGACCGGTACAAGGCCTATACCGACCGCGCCAAAGCGGCTTGGCTGGAGTGGCTCTCGGCGTGACCTTCCGCACCCGCTTTGCCCCATCACCCACCGGGCCGCTCCATCTCGGCCACGCCTACTCGGCGATGCTGGCCCATGACATGGCGAAAAAAGCGGGCGGAGAGTTCCTCTTACGGCTCGATGACCTTGACCAATCGCGTTCCCGGCAGGAATGGGAAACTTTGATTTTCGATGACCTGCACTGGCTTGGCCTTGAATGGCCAGAACCCGTGCGTCGCGAAAGTGAACACCACGCGGATTACTCTGCCGCCCTCGATCGGCTATCCGAAATGGGTGTCACCTACCCCTGTCGTTGCCGCCGGAAAGATATTGAGGTTGCAGCAAGCGCCCCCCAGGAAGGCGTTCCCGCATTTGGGCCCGACGGCCGTATCTACCCCGGAACCTGTCGAAGCCGCGCGGTGTCGGAAAAACGCAAAGACGACGTTATTCGCCTGAACATGGAAAAGGCGCTACGTCTTATCGGAAATGCAAAGTTCACGGAAACCGGCCCAACAAACGATGGCACACATCGGCTGCCAACATCGCTGGAAACCACAATTGGCGATGTGGTCCTTTTGCGTCGCGACATGGCAGCGGCCTATCACCTAGCTGTTGTGATTGACGACGCAGCCCAAAACGTCACCCACGTCATCCGTGGAGAGGACCTTTTCGAAGCCACCTTTATCCATGTCGTGCTGCAGCGCTTGCTGGATCTACCGACACCGACCTACTATCATCATGGACTGATCCGAGACGACAATGGCAAACGCCTCGCCAAGCGAGATGACGCAAGGGCCATTCGAAGATACCGGGCAGACGGCGCAACTCCCGCCGATCTCCGCAGCCTCGTAGGCCTCTGACTTCACTTGGCAAAAAATTACCCCGCCGGAGGCGTCGTTACTTCACTACCGGCGCCATCAGTTCTCGTTCCTCGCCGTCGGTAACAGACGTATAGAAACAACTCCGTCGATTTGTGTGGCAAGCTGGTCCTTCTTGGGAAACCACTGCCAACAGGCAATCCCGGTCACAGTCAACGCGCAGATCGATTAGGGCTTGCGTGTGTCCGCTGGTTTCGCCCTTAACCCAAAACGCCTGTCGGGATCGCGACCAATATGTGACCTTTCCACTCTCAAGTGTTTTGGCAACTGCCTCGGCATTCATCCAGGCCATCATCAGAACCTCGCCAGCCTCAGATTGTGCGATACAGGGGATCAGCCCCTTTTCGTCGTACTTTAGTGTAGAGACATCGAATTCCATGTCGCAATCCCTTTGCAAGCCGGTCACCCGAAGCTATCTATGCACAATGGTTGAAAAGGGAAAGCCATGAGTGACGACAGCGATCTGATCAAACTCTATTCGCAGCGAATCCTCGCGTTGGCTGCAGATATTCCGCATCTTGGTGCGTTGGAGAACCCTACCGGGTCGGCCAAGAAACGGTCGCCCCTGTGCGGGTCGACAGTCAAAGTCGATATGGTCGTCGCCGATGGCAAAGTCACCGATTATGCGCAGGATGTAAAAGCCTGCGCCCTTGGGCAAGCCTCGGCGGCTGTGGTCGGGGCGCATATCATTGGCGCAACTCGGGATCAAATTGCAACTGCGCGCGACCAGTTGAAATCCATGTTAAAAGACGATGGACCGGCCCCGACAGCGCCGTTCGACGGTCTCGAAGTCCTCATGCCTGCACGAGATTACAAAAACCGACACGCCTCGATCCTCTTGACCCTTGACGCTGCCTTGGACGCGTTCGACGCCTCGACCGTCGTAGCATAAAAAAAACCGCCGCGCACCTTGTCGGGTGGCGGCGGAAGTGGCGTTTCAAAGATCCGAGCGGTCAGGGGGGCGAGCCCTGTGGGGACAGAATAGGCATTCGGCTTGGGGTCGGAATGCGTAGGTCCGGATCAGAACGCAGGCAGAAACTTAAAGAAGGTTGGGCAGATGAAGACCGGCCATCAGGATTACGACCAGCGACACGGCCCCAATCGCATCGCCAACCAGGTTTTCGTGGCTACGAAGGACGACGGATTTCAGCGTGGTCAGCATGATGATGTTCCCTGTTAAAACCTTTTGTTGCTAATTTGTTCTCATTTCTGAAGATCAAAGTAAAGAACTTTTTAAGAACATTTGTGAACCAAGGAGAACAAATCCGCTAACCCACTGAAATCAAACGGATCGCTTTATCCTGCTCCATCAACCAAAGCAGAACGCGAGCGGCATGCCCTCTCTCAGAGGTCAATTCTGGATCTGTTTCCAACAGGTGACGCGCGTCGTTTTGGGCGACCGCCATCAAGGCACTTTGCCTTTCAAGATCGGCGACGCGAAACTTCGGAAGTCCAGATTGGGCAGTCCCGATCACATCCCCGGCACCCCTCATGGCCAAATCCTCTTCGGCGATACGGAAACCGTCTTCCGTCTCCCGGAGGATCTCCAACCGCCTACGCCCGCCCTCGGACAGGGGCTCTTGAAACATCAGCAAACAGGTAGATTCAGCCTCGCCTCGACCAACGCGGCCACGAAGTTGATGGAGCTGTGCAAGCCCGAAGCTCTCCGCTCGTTCGATCACCATAATCGTAGCTTCAGGGACATTAACCCCCACCTCGATGACGGTTGTTGCAACCAAAACCTTGGTCTCGCCCGAAACGAACCGGGCCATAGCCGCATCCTTGTCGGTCGCAGGCATCTGACCATGCACCAGACCGACAACACCTTCCCCAAGTTCTGCGCGCAGATGTTTGAACCGCTCCTCCGCCGCAGTCAGTTCACTGACTTCGCTTTCTTCGACCAATGGGCAGACCCAATAGGCTTGTCTTCCCTGTCGAACCGCGCCTCTGAGGTGTTCGATCACCTCATCCATCCGGCGGGTTGAAACGAGAGCTGTTTTGATGGGTTTCCGCCCCGGCGGTTTTTCGTCGAGCACCGACACGTCCATATCGCCATATTGTGCAAGCGACAGACTGCGAGGAATAGGAGTTGCCGTCATGACAAGCATATGCGCGCCTTGACCTTTGGCCGACAGCTCCATCCTTTGCGCAACCCCAAATCGATGCTGTTCGTCTACGACAGCTAGACGCAGGTCCGCAAATTGAACGTCCTTCTGGAAAACCGCATGAGTGCCAACAAGGATATGAATCTTCCCGTCGGACAGGGCAGCTAGTTTCTTCTGCCGTTCAGCACCTTTGTCCCGACCGGTCAGAAGTTCGAGAACCACGCCAGCAGACTCTGCCAACGGCTGTAAACTTTCAAGATGTTGACGCGCCAGGATTTCTGTTGGGGCCATCAACGCCCCCTGCCCGCCAGCTTCGACCGCAATCAGAAGAGCCATGAAGGCCACCAGAGTCTTCCCCGCACCGACATCGCCCTGCAACAAGCGGTTCATACGTAGAGCCTGGCCCATGTCAGAGGCGATTTCTTCCATCGCGCGGTTTTGCGCCATGGTGGGAACATATGGAATATCGGCCAAAACCCGCGACCTTAAGGCTCCATCGCCAACCGTTATAATACCGGGTTTCCGTCGCGCTGTTTGACGCGCCAATGAAAGTGTCAATTGATGGGCAAATAACTCGTCATAGGCCAGTCGTTGCCGTGCAGGCGCTGTAGGAGCCAAGTCAGTGGCATTTGTCGGCGCGTGGGCTTTTCGAACAGCGTCCTGCCATCCTGGCCAGTTTTCGCGCACAACCAGTCCCGGATCAATCCACTCCGCCAATTTCGGCGCCCGCGCGAGAGCGGAGGTGGTCGCTTTGGTCATGACCCGTAGCGTCACGCCGGCGGTCAGGGGGTAAACCGGTTCGAAAGACGGAATCTCCTGCGCCTCGGAGGCGCGAAGGATACAATCGGGATGGGCCATCTGCGCGACACCATCAAATAATTCCAATTTTCCCGAAACGATCCGCTGTTGTCCGGTTGGCAATTGTTTCTGCAGATAGTCTCCACGAGCGTGGAAGAACACCAATTGAAAGGACGACTCAGAATCCTCAACCTGAACCCGATATGGACGCCCCCTGCCACTAGCGGGATAGTGTCGCCCGACCGTCACCTCTACGGTGACGGTATCCCCGGGAGTAACCTCTTTAATCGACTTACGAAGGCGGCGGTCAACACCGGAATATGGCAGAGAAAACAATAGGTCGCGTGGCTTCTCGAAACCAATCTGCGCCATGTTTTTCGCAGTCTTTTCGCCGACGCCTTCAAGCGTTTCCATTCCCGCGAAAAGTGGAAAGAGGATATCCGGCCTTCCGCTCATGCGTCCCCAATCAGGGCCAGCCAGGCATCTTCGTCAATGGTTTCCACACCGAGGCTTGCAGCCTTCTTTGCCTTGGACCCCGCCCCGGGCCCGGCCACTAGAATATCGGTTTTCGAAGACACAGATCCTGACACTTTAGCTCCAAGCGCCTCCGCGCGTGCTTTCGCTTCGGATCTGGTCATTTTCTCTAGCGTTCCAGTAAAGACGATGGTTTTGCCTGCCACGGGGCTTCCATCAGTGCTGGGCACAGTAACGTCTTCGATGTTCAGGTGCGACACTAGGCGATCAATAGACGCGCGCTCGTTTTGCTGGTGGAACGCTGTCACCAAAGACGTCGCCATTGTTTCGCCAATTCCATCAATGGCCAGCAAACTGTCCCAAGCCTCGCCAATGCCAATCTCTGCCGCCGTCATGGCAGTTTCAAAACTTTCCCAATTTCCGTAGCTCTTCGCCAAGGTCGCAGAGACATTTTCACCGATATGTCGAATGCCAAGCGCGAAAATCACACGGTTCAGAGGAACGCGACGGCGATCGTCAATCGCATCAAACAGATTGTCTGCTGATTTTTCACCCCAACCTTCGCGGTTTTTTAGCTGCTGTAGACCAGCACCGAAACGCTCTCTCAGCGTAAAAATATCTGCGGGCTCTTTGATCCAACCATCCAAATAGAACTGCTCAACCTGCTTTGCCCCTAGCCCTTCAATGTCGAAGGCGGACCGACCAACGAAATGTTTCAGCTTTTCAACGGCCTGTGCCGGACAAATCATCCCGCCCGTGCACCTGCGAACGGCATCGCCTTCCTCTCGCACCGCGTCCGATCCACATTCCGGGCACCTTGTCGGAAACACATAGGGTTCGGCGGTCGGGGAGCGTTTTCCAAGATCAACATCTGCAACTTTTGGGATGACGTCGCCTGCGCGATAGACCTGAACCCAATCTCCTGCGCGAATATCCTTACCGCCTCGGATCTGATTACCCTTCGCATCGCGCCCGGCAATATAGTCTTCATTGTGCAGCGTCGCGTTTGACACAACGACACCGCCCACAGTGACCGGCTGCAGTCGTGCGACAGGGCTCAGTGCTCCGGTACGTCCAACTTGAATTTCTATCTGCTCTAACCGGGTCCAAGCGAGCTCAGCGGGAAATTTGTGCGCAATCGCCCAACGTGGTGTCGTCGACCGAAACCCCAAACGCGCCTGAAGCCCGAGGTCGTCTACCTTGTACACAACTCCGTCGATGTCATAGCCAAGAGTGGCGCGTTGCGCTTCAATCCTGGCATAGTGCGCGAGCAGTTCCTCTACATTCTCGCAGCGCGCGGTCAATGGGTTGGTCTGAAACCCAAGCTCGTCCAACCGATCAATGGCCCGTTGTTGTCTCTCGGCCAAAGGATTCGATAGCTCTCCCCAAGCATAGGCGAAGAACCGTAATGGACGCTCTTTCGTAATCTTGGGATCAAGTTGGCGCAATGATCCCGCGGCAGCATTACGGGGATTAGCGAAAACCTTATCGCCCTTCTCTGCCTGACGCGCGTTCAGGTTGGCGAAATCTTGGTGGCTCATATAGACCTCGCCACGCACCTCCAGCACCTGGGGGGCGCCAGACACGGTTTGTGGGATATCAGCGATTGTCATCGCATTGGCAGTAACATTCTCGCCTGTTTCACCATCTCCACGCGTCGCGGCTTGTACAAGTCTCCCGCCCTCATACCGCAGCGATAGCGAAAGACCGTCGATCTTGGGCTCGGCAGTAAAAGCCAATGTTTCACCGGCGCCAAGTCCAAGATAGGATCGGATACGGGCGTCAAAGTCCCAAACATCCTCATCCGAAAACGCATTGCCCAAAGACAGCATACGTACCGCGTGGGTAACTTTGGAAAATCCGTCAGAAGGAGCCGCACCGACCTGCTCGGATGGGCTATCCGCCCGCTTCAGTTCAGGAAAACGCTCTTCAATCTGCTGATTTCGAAGTTTTAACGCGTCATATTCCGCATCCGAAATTTCGGGCGCATCTTTCTGGTGATAGGCCGCGTTGGCCGCAGAAATAAGCTCGACGAGACGGTTTAGCTCTTCTTTGGCTTCCGCCTTTGTCAGACTGTCTACAGATTTGTTGAAGTCCATGCACCATGCTCCGCCACCTCTCCCCGAAGTGATAGGGGGAGAGGCTCAGGAGGTCCAGCGTTCAGCGCAAGACAACGGCTTAAGCACGCAACGCAATCTGCTCCATCATTTCAGCCGGTTGAGGGTCCCGAAGCACATAGCCGCGCCCCCAGACCGTTTCGATGTAATTGAAACCGCCAGTTGCTTGGCTGAGCTTTTTTCGAAGTTTGCAGATAAACACGTCGATTATCTTCAACTCAGGCTCATCCATGCCTCCGTAGAGATGATTCAGGAACATCTCTTTTGTCAGAGTGGTTCCTTTCCTCAGGCTCAGAAGCTCCAGCATCTGGTATTCCTTGCCGGTCAAATGCACCGTCTTGTTTTCAACAGAGACGGTCTTTGCGTCGAGGTTCACTTCGATCTCACCGGTACGTATCAGAGATTGCGCATGTCCTTTCGAACGCCGGATGATCGCGTGGATTCGAGCGACCACCTCTTCTCGGTGGAAGGGCTTTGTCAGATAATCATCGGCGCCAAAACCGAAGCCTTTTATCTTGTTTTCCGTGTCATCCGCACCGGACAGGATCAAAATGGGTGTTTCCACGCGAGCGAGGCGCAATTTGCGCAAGACGTCATGTCCACTCATATCTGGCAAGTTCAAATCGAGAAGGATTAGGTCATAATCATACAACTTTGCCAGATCGATCCCCTCTTCCCCCAAATCAGTCGTATAGACGTTGAGGTTCGCGTGGGTGAGCATCAATTCGATGCTTTTCGAAGTGGTCGGGTCGTCCTCAATCAACAAAATTCGCATTAGGTTTCTCCGCAAGTTGCCCCAATTAACCATTAAATTTCACAACATTAGTTAACCACACGTTACCAACGACTAAACGTTTAACGACTCTCTTTAAAGTTGTCTATATTTCTGTAACCCAGTGACCTTTAAAGCCTGAACGCCGTGCTTCGCGACAGCCGCACACCAGGTTTCAAACTCTTCATCTGACAGTGCATATCGCTTAAGAGCCTCCTCTCGGCTTATTAGTCCCGACGCAACCGCTTTGACGACCGAAGCTTTACGGCTGGCCACCCAACGGACGGTTTTAACCGGTGGCAAATCCGCACGTGTCATACGGCTTCCATCGGGAAGGCAAACTGTTCGTGGACCGCTGATGCGTTTAATATACATGGCTCACCCCGCTCTCTCGTGCAGTCGAAGGTGTGCGCCCATATTTAACGGAGAATGAAACCACCTCTTGAGAGTGCTTAGGATTTTCCTATATTCCGCAGCACTTCCCGCTGGAGCGAACAATGCCGCTTGATCAAAAGTTGAATTCCCTGGGTTTTGCCAAGGCCCCTTCAGAAACCCGTGTGGTCGTTGCCATGTCTGGTGGCGTCGATAGTTCAGTTGTGGCAGCACAATTGGCCGAAGAGGGCTATGACGTGGTCGGCGTGACATTGCAGCTTTACGATCATGGCGCTGCCTTGGCTAAGAAGGGTGCCTGCTGCGCGGGCATCGACATCCATGATGCGCGCCGCGTGGCAGAAGAAATGGGATTTCCGCATTACGTGCTGGATTATGAAAACATCTTCAAAGATGCCGTGATCGACGAGTTTGCCGACAGCTACCTGGCAGGTGCAACTCCTGTGCCCTGCATCCGCTGCAATGAGCGCGTGAAGTTCAAAGACCTATTGGAGACCGCGCGCGATCTGGATGCTGATTGCATGGCTACGGGCCACTACATCCAACGCAAAGCCGGCCCGAACGGGGCAGAGTTACACTGTGCTGCCGATGCAAATCGCGATCAAAGTTACTTCTTGTTCTCTACCACCCCGGAACAGTTGGAATTCTTGCGTTTCCCTCTTGGCCACCTGCCGTCCAAGAACGAGACCCGCAAACTGGCTGCCAAATACGGCCTGCCAGTCGCGGATAAGCCTGACAGTCAGGACATCTGTTTTGTTCCCGAAGGCAACTACGCCGGCGTAATCGAGAAACTGCGTCCCGGTGCAGCCGAACCGGGTGAAATCGTGCATGCCGATGGCCGGGTGTTGGGTACGCATGAGGGCGTAATCCACTACACGATCGGTCAGCGCCGTGGTCTTGGTATTGGGGGCCTGTCAGAGCCCCTCTACGTCGTTAAACTTGACGTGGACAAGAAGCAGGTCGTTGTCGGTCCGAAGGAGATGCTATCGACACGCATCGTTCCTGTTCGGGAAATCAATTGGCTGGGCGATGAAGCGTTCGACAGCAAGAAAGAATTACATGTTTCGGTCAAGGTCCGCTCTACACGACCTCCGCAGGAAGCGATTATTCGTCCACGTTCGGCCACGGAAGCCGAGGTGGAATTGTTGACACCAGAGGAAGGCGTCAGCCCGGGTCAGGCCTGTGTGTTTTATGAAACGGAAAGCAGCCGTATTCTTGGCGGCGGCTGGATTTGGCGAGGCTATTAATCCCCCAGACCGTCCAAAACGGCGCGGGCCGCGCGCAGGCCCGGGGCCTCTCCGCCTTCACCCAAGCGCTTCATGGTCTCGGCCTCTGCCGCCAACTGCGCCTGCATGGCTTGTTCGTTGTGCAAGAGTTCCAGCAGACCACTTGAGATCGCGTCCGGAGTGCAGGCCTCCCCAATAAACTCAGGAATTACGCGAGTTTCGCTGACGATATTGACCAAGGTTACGGTATCAATTTTTAGCATCCGTCCTATCAGCTTGCGGCTGATCCAGTGCATATCATAGGCGATGATCATCGGCGTTGCCGCTGCCGCCAGTTCCAGAGATACGGTGCCAGAAGCCGCGAGTGCGACATGCGCGGTGGCGAAGGCCGCCCGCTTTTCGGCGAGAGCCTGTTGTTTGTCCTTCCCACGCGGGTCGACGATGATCGGACGTACAGGCCAATCCTGCGTCAATTCCTCGACCCGCGCCGCGACTGGACCGGCCGCCGGCAAAACGACTTTTAATCCCGGGTGCCGGGCAATTACCGGCTTCAGCGCGGCACCAAAAACCGGAGCTAACCGACCAACCTCTCCCAGCCGGGAACCGGGAAGCGCCAACAGGACACGTTCATCGTCACG
>CAYFXM010000004.1:0-36830 GCA_964346965.1 uncultured Actibacterium sp.
AAGCACCTGCGCCGTGCGACGCGGCCGCATTCGACCGGTGCCAACAGCCCGATGTTTCGGAACCAGCCGCGCTAATCACCAGGATTCCGGTTTTCGGGTCCGATCTGCATTCGCGACCCCCAAATGATTCTTCGCTTCCCACGGGCGCGCTCTACCTCCAGTTCAACAAACTCCTCATTTAGCTTTTCCCGGACATACGTCGACCGCCGCGGGCATTACGCCTCGTGGTGACATACGGCTGTTTCCACTATCTGCCTGGGCGTGTGGAAACAGAATGAAACAAGCAAACGTCTGATTGAGGACACGAACATGATGACTGTGAATCAACTTTCAAAACGCGGTAGCGTAGCGCCGCATGTGATCCGCTACTACAGCCGCATCGGCTTGCTGAACCCGGCACGCCATCCGGAAAATGGCTACAAACTGTTTAACCATTCAGACATAACACGACTTCGCTTCATCCGCCAGGCGCAAAGTCTCGGCTTTACGCTGGAAGAGATCGCCAAGATTTTCGAAGACAGCACACACGGCACGTCGCCTTGCCGAAGGGTAAGGGATATCTTGCTGCAACGAATTGGCGAAAACCGCCGTAAGCTCCAGGAGCTGATGCAACTGCAGGAGCGCATGGAGCATGCCCTCGAGCAATGGCGAGCGATGCCCGACGGCGTGCCTGACGGGCACTCGGTGTGCTATCTCATCGAGTCCGCGGGCATTGTGCGCCACAATGCTTGACCTGTGTGTCACGCACAGCTTTTAGAATGCTTACTGAAGAAGCGTTGTCGGCGCTGTGCTCAAACAGCTCGACATGTCATTGCTTCATAGATTCTGGTTGAACGAAAGGAGAATACGATGGGTAGAAGAGTTCTGCTGAGCCTGATCTTGATTACCACCGTTGGTTTAGTATCAGCGCTCGCCTTGGCACACGGGGGCGGCGGGAAGTATCGCAGCTACGGCATGGGTCCCGGCATGATGGGCATGGGCCCGGGCATGATGGGCGGCATGGGTCACATGGGCATGATGGGGGGTCCCGGCATGATGGGCATGGGCCCCGGAATGATGGGCGGCATGGGTCCGCTGCATATGCTCGATCTGAGCGAAGAACAGTGGGCTAAGGTCCGTTCGATTCAGGACAACGTGCGCAAGCAGCACTGGCAAATCATGGGCAAGATCATGGATGAATCCAGCATGCTGCAGGAGCTGTTTGCCGTTGACAAGCCTGATCCTAAGAAGATCGGATCGGTGTACGGCAAGATTTTTGATCTAAGACGTCAGATGATCGAGAGCGGGATCGAAGCACACAACCAGATCGAAGCCGTGTTGACTAAAGAGCAGCACGAGCAGCTGGAACAGATGCACCGTGGCCGCGGTTACGGTATGCCCGGAATGATGGGTCCCGGTATGCATCATCGCGGCATGATGGGGGGTTGATCGAAGCCGCGCCCTCGTCGAGCGAGTTCGCGGAGGAGGGTACAGGAGGTAGACAGTCATGTTGGCAAAACAGGAGATCCGGGCCGCGTACCAACGCCAAGCGAAGCGTTACGATTTCGCAGTCCTTCTATATCGGCTCATAGGCCTTCGTATAGAAACCTACCGTTCGCGCGCGGTCGAGCTCTTGCGTCTTAAACGCGGCGACTTTGTCATCGACCTCGGATGCGGCACCGGATTGAACTTTCCCCATGTTATGGAACAGATCGGACCGCAGGGCCGATTGATTGCGGTGGATTTAAGCTCGAAGATGCTTGCTGGCGCAGCCGAGCGCATCGAGCGCGAAGGTTGGAACAACATCGAGTTGGTCCAATCCGATATGGCTACATATGAGTTTCCGCAAGGGATCAATGGGGTGCTATCGACCGGCGCTTTTGGCTTCGTGCCCGAGTACAAGCGCGTCATTGAAAAAGCCGCGCAGGGCCTGGTTCCCGGGGGCCGGCTAGTCATCGTGGATGGTAAACGGCCAGAGCAGTGGCCACTGTGGTTATTGAGACTCTTCGTGTGGGTGTCGCGACCCTTTGGGCTGACCTTTGATTATTTCGACACTCATCCTTGGGAAGTGGTCGAGCACTTGTTCAAGGACACCGCATTCGAGGAGATGTATGGGGGCTTGCTCTATATCTCGTCCGGGACCGCACCGCAGTCCTCAGACTGAGGCAAGTTGGACCAAGACAATCTTGCTTGCCTGGGTTCTTTTTTCAGCGGCGGGGCTCGTTCTTGCTTCAAGCGCGTTAGCCGCGGGTGATTCTCTCGATATGGGGCTATCGAAGGAACACTTCCAAGAGAACAGCGTTCCCCGAGGTTGGACCTTACGAAAATGGCCCGGTCAGACGGCAGGGGCCAGTGCCCAATGGACCATCGATGACGGCGTACATGCCGTCAGGCTCCATTCAAAAGCGGCCCTGACGTTCCTCGAGAAAACCGTGCGGATAAACATTAGCGAGTACCCTGTCGTAAGCTGGAAGTGGAAAGTAAAAAATATCCTAGACGGGATCGACGAGCAAACGAAGGAGGGCGATGATCATCCGATAAGGATATTTTTTGTTTTTGAGCCTGACACGGCCGAGCAATCCCTATGGTTTCGGCTAAAAAGGTTTGTCTACCTCGATAGAATCCACGGCCATCCCTTTGGTGGTCGATTCACCGAGTACTTGTGGAGCAGCCATCTTGAGGCGGGGGCAATCATTAAAGATCCCGGCAAGACGTGGCAGAAACTTATGGTGGTTGAGGGAGGGAGTTCGAAACTAAACCAGTGGTTGTCTTACCGGAGAAACCTGTACCAGGATTTCAAGGCGCTCTACAAGGAAAAGCCGCGCGATCTGATTTTTATTGGTGTGTTGAATGATACCGATCAGAGTGGACAGGAAGCTACGAGTTATATTGCAGATCTGAAGTTCAGTAAGAACTGAGAGAGTCTGGTGCGATACTTTAAACAAACCGTCCGCGGCACCGCGGAACATACCGGAGTCACGATGCGAGCTACTTTAGCTATGTCGCCTCTCCGGGCGAGATCATTGGGACTGCTGCTTAGGTGACGATAGTGAACAACACGGCGATCATAAGACCACTAGCTGCGGGGATAATCGCTTTGATGGTCTTGCTTGGATTCTACTTTGGAATTCTCACCTTGGTTTCGGATTGGACCTTTACGCTCGAACAATTCGTGACCTACTGGTATTTCGTGGTCGCCCTGGCCGCAGGATTCGGCATCCAGATCGGGCTCTATGTCCACCTCAGGCAGCTGACGCAACATGGCGGTGGTTCGGGCAGTATAGTGGCCGTTTCCGGCGGGACCTCGACGGCGGCGATGATTTCATGCTGCACGCACTATCTGGCAAACATTTTGCCGGTGCTGGGGGCAACCGGCCTGGTAGCCCTGGTTGCCCAATATCAGGTGGAGCTCTTTTGGGTAGGCCTGGCCTTCAACCTAGCTGGAATGACATACATCGGGCGTAAGGTATTGCACGCATCACGGCACATGGAGCAGATGGAGCAGCCCGCATGAGACGACATAAATGGATGGCATTGTTGGTTGTTCTGGTGGTAAGCGGCACACTGAGCGCGAAAACAATTGTTGAGTTCTTCGTTATATCCAGCCTTGCCGCGCCGATGGCACTCGCACCACAGGCGCGCAGCGAAAGCGGGGTGCACGTCAAGGTGACGCCGAAGAACATAACGGTGTCGGCAGATACGTGGGATTTTGAAGTCGCGTTAAACACGCACAGCGTGGCGCTCGACCAAGATCTCGCGAAAACAACCGTACTGGTCGATGCACAGGGAAAGCAGTATCTGCCGATCGCGTGGGAGGGCGACCCACCAGGTGGGCACCATCGTAGCGGCATATTGCGCTTCAAGCCGCTCGCCGTGCTGCCGTCCTCGCTGGAATTGCGCATCAGCGGGGTCGGCGGCATAGACACCCGGGTCTTTCGCTGGCAGTTACAATAGCGGCGCGCTAGAGACTGTTCGTATGTGTCATCTGATATTGATGTTGCCGGTGCTGGGTTTGCCGGTATTTTGGTTGTGGCCGTTGTCAGAGGCTGTGCCTGTGTACGGTGTGATTCTGGCGCTCTCTATCCTCGTTTATGTTTATGTGATCCGCGCGATGCGCCAGCCGGTTGAGACCGGCGCGGAACAGATTCTGCATAGCATTGGCAAGGTCATTGAGGTGGGAGCAAAGGACAGCCATGTTCGGGTACACAGTGAAATCTGGCGCGCCGATTCCGCTGAAAGGCTCAAGGCGGGCGATCAGGTAGAGATCATCGGCATCGATGGGCTAAAGCTTCGAGTCCGCAAGCACGCCGCTTCACCCAGCTCACAGAACCGGGCTGCCTTGCATGCACAAAAACGCGGCCCGTCAGGGTGCGCTCGATCGGGTTGATGGACAAACGGCATTTAACGTTTACGATTGCGGTGCTTTTTTCGGCCCTAGTACTGGTAGCTTGCGAGCGCCAGAAAGCGCCGAGATCGACACGGGACGCCCTACACCTTCCTGCGCCGGGTTTTGTCGCTGACGCGAGCCGAGGTCAGCAGCTGTTCCAAGCCAACTGTGCCGCCTGCCACGGCCAAGACGGCCGCGGTACGGACAAGGGTCCCCCGCTCGTGCATGCGGTCTACCGACCGGGTCATCATGATGACCTGGCCTTTCACCTTGCCGTCAATAACGGCGTGCGCCAGCACCATTGGAGTTTTGGCAACATGGATGCCGTAAAGAGCGTGACGCCTGAAGACGCCGCAGACATCATCGCCTATATGCGCAAGCAGCAGCAGCTAGCAGGCATTAAATAGATCAGCGCGCGCTTGCCATTGGCAACCTCGTTGCCGCTTGCGCCGTGTTCGCGCTTCACGGCCCGCCTATGTTGAGTTTCCTAATCTAGCGCCCTCAATGCTGCGCGTGGGTCCAAGGTTGGTCGGAGTCTGCCTCTTGAAAGTAAGCTAATCGGTGCTTCAGGCGCTCTTGTTGTTCCGCTGAACGGGTTCGTTCTTCTTTGAAGTAATCCGCTTTGTCCCATGGTTCACTTACCTTCGCGCATCCGCTGATAAACACCATACCGACCGCAAGGATGATCAGGTTCAAGGTCAGTTTGCTGTCCATGATGTCCTCCGTCCCTCGTTAGTTACATGAGGTTGGTGAACTTAATACATGAACGCCAAAAAGAGTCATTGACGTGGGTCAACAAAAACTCTGTCTGATCACCGCAATTAACGTTCGGCACTGAACGCTTGACGTGAAGGCTACGTACAGGTTGTAAAATATTTTTTGGCTGATCAAGGGCCATGAGGATGTCCCCCGCTATGACTAGGCCCAACGAGGAGAAACCATGGCGATCGAAAACCCCGTGGCAGGAGTGGGTCGTGGTCTATCTGGGGATCTGGCTACTCATTGCCCCGAACACTTGGAACTATGCCTCGATAATCATGACCTGGAACAACGTGCTGGTCGGCTTGGCGGCGCTCATATTTGGGGTCTGGCGCGTGGGTGAACTGAGCCAGGACCGGCTTCAGTGGCGAACGTCAGATGAGCGCAATGATCGGCGGCGTGCGGCTGCTGGCACAGCCAAGCGCGAAAGAAGCGTGTCCGTCGCTGAGCGGCCGAGGATGATCGCACGCACACGCGCTCTCCTCGCGACACCGTAGAGTCTCTAGCCGCTTCCAAAAGCACCAGTACTACCCCCGATTCCACCGTTGCCTACGCGTCAATCTACCCACATGAATTCGCGATGCCCCGGGAATCTGACAGCTGGCCGAGGCTCTTATCGTCCTGCTGAGAAGCGACAGCGACACAAGGAGCAGCGCTACGCCCAGGAGCCCGAATTCCTCACCCTGTAGCGGCAACATTGCGAGCGCACCCGTCGTGCCAACGAACGGCAAAGCGGCGCTGAAGAGGAGTGAGCCGCAGGCTGCGCAGCCAATACCGAGCGCACCGCTCGCGATGCCGCCCGAACCGACCGCGATGTTCTGCCCCAACCTTGTGGCCCGCTTACGCTTCAGCACGTAGACGATCATGCTGGTATTCGTGCCGAAGAGCGCTGCGATCGCGACGGTGTAGGAGGCGGACAGCAGACTGAAGTTCGTACCGATGCCGCCCAGCAGGCTGATGGCGAAGCTCAGTTTCTCGGTCAATGACACGCTCGGGTTCGCGAATACTCCACCGATGAGCCCAAGATTAGGAAACCACACTGTAAACAGAAAGGCCGTGATCGCCAGCAAACCGGCCAGCGCCAGGTACGAGAAATGCGCGAACACCTGTGCCAGGGCGGCCCGCGTATTTCTTAGGTGATTTCTCACGAATCATTTCTCCTTGAGCGCTAGGTCAACCAGCCGTTTGACCGCTTCATAGGGCTGCGCGCCCGACAGTGGATAGCGCTTGCCGTTCTTGGACAAGACGATGCTCCACGGCGTGCCGCGTCCGCCGGAGGCGGTGGCGCTTTGGAGATCTTCCTCGATATGTTTGTCGTATTTCCCGCTGTCGAGGCAGGCGGTGAACTGTGATTCTTCCAGGCCGATTTCCCGAGCGATCTGCGGCAGTACGACGTCAATGTCGGTGCGGTTGTTCGACGGCGTCAGCTCAAAGAATCGATCCGCGAATTTCCAGAATGCCTCATTGCCGCCGAGCTCGTTGGCACACTCTGACGCGACCGCTTCCCTGCGCGCCTTAACGGGATGGAGCTGATCGATCGGGAAGTGACGATAGACCCAGTTCACCTTGCCATCGGACTCATCCACTAACCGCTTGACAGTTGCGTGAAAGCGCTTGCAGAAAGGACACTCGAAATCTGAGTACTCTATCAGCGTCACCGGCGCACCAGGATTGCCGTAGATGTGGTCGTTCTTGTTTGGCGCCGGCGCATTGCGTGCAAGCTGGCTCGGTCGCTCCCGCTCGGCCTCGCGCTGTTTGTCGATGAAGGCGACAATGCCGCGCTCGACCCTGGCGTTGAACTCCTTATCGGAGATCGTGCCCGCTACCTTGTCTACGCGCTGGTCAATGAGCTCAATGACCCTGGCTTCGTCGAGCGGGCGAGATGTGGCCTCCCCGGGTGCGGCCGGTGTTGGTCCGATAGCGGTCGAGATGGCAAGTCGTTCTTCGATCAGCTGTTGCACGCGAGCCTCATCCAACCGATCGGTCGGTCTTAAAGCGACATAAAGCGCGATCGCGGCGACGGCGATGGCCAAGAGCGCGACCGCTAGGGTGACTTTGTAAATGTTGTCCGGTTTCATCTAGCGTCCTCTATATTCTTACGCAGCACGCTTTGCCTTTACAATCACGGTCAATTTAATTTGTACATCCTCTTCGTCAGGGTCGTCGGAGAAAATAAAAACGAAGCGCTCCATACGTCCTAGGTCTGTTTCGTGGGCACCCGAATCGTACTCGACGCGCAGGCGTGCTTCGCCGGCGGGTGGAATGGTCGTTGGCGACAACGTCGCAGTCGTGCATGTGGTGACGGCCTACACGATCAGTAGGCGGTCGGCCCGATTGCGCACTGGGATGTGACTCCCGAGCCGCTCTCGCTTGACCAAAGTGGCCATATCATACGCGACCGGCACAACTATGTCGGGTGGAGGCCGGATGCAGGCTGTCGTCGGTGACGCGAATAGGAACACGATCAAGCCGGCAGCCGCAAGTTGCCGGAATGTCTTGCTTATCAAAGCTAAGGCCTGTGCGCTGAGTACAAGTCAAGCGTCTTATCGCACCGCGTCGGTCGGCTTAGGAAAACGCAGGGTTGACCTGTGTCTAACGTACAGGTTGTATAAGTACTCTATTAGCGGCTTGGCGCATCTCACGCTGTCCGGTTAGTCAATGCATAGCGAAAAGCAACTCTGCCGCTTCTGTAGCATGCCGATTACCGCATCCCCCTATGCGTGCGAAGGGGAGGTTTACTGTTGTGAAGGGTGTTTTCTCAAGCAACAGGAGTTTTATGCGGTTCTGTTTCGAGAAGAACAGGCGTACGGTCTCCTGGCGGAAGCATTGGTTACCGCGCTCGATCTGCGCGAGCACGAGACCGGCCTGCACTCCAAACGCGTCGCCTGTCACACGCTGGTGCTAGCGCGGCATTTCACCGATAGTCCCGAGCAGTTGCGCCAGGTGTACTGGGGCGCCCTGCTGCACGAGATCGGCAAGATCGGCATCCCGGACGCAATCCTGTGCAAGAGCGCTCCCCTGACTGAGGAAGAATGGACGGTCATGCGCACCCATCCTGATCGCGGCTATGAAATATTGAAGGATGTGCCGTTCATGGAGCAGGCGGCGGAAATCGTTCAGTCACACGAAGAGCGTTATGATGGCAGAGGTTATCCACGCGGGCTCAACGGAGAGCTCATTGCTTGGGGCGCACGGCTGTTCGCCGTGATCGACACGCTCGATGCCATGACGTCTGATCGTCCGTATCGGCGCGCGTTGACCTTTGACGCCGCCAGAGCAGAGATCCAGCGCATGAGCAAGATCCAATTCGACCCAGAGGCCGTGGCAGCCTTTGAGGCAGAGCAGACTACTTTGCGCGAGATGGTGGCGTTGAAATGCGGTGAGGCATCGCTGCCCGCCGGGCTTGCGCGGAGCATCTGGCGCTGACGCCACAAGTACATGGTTTTTGTCAACGTGTAATGGAATGTGTGGAGGCTACTATGGCTATCGACCCTGTCTGTAAGATGAGTGTGGAACCGGAGACGGCGGCAGCAAAGGTTGATCACCAGGGAACGACTTACTATTTCTGTGCGGTTGGCTGTAAAAAGGCCTTCGTGGCGGCACCGGAAAAGTATCTCAAAGCGAGCGGCACTTCGGGTCAGTCAACCGGATCGACGCGCCGCGATTGATTCCAGACCAATGACGCTGCGTGATCCGGTTTGCCTGATGGAGCTCGATCCGCGCCAGGCAGCGGCGATGGCCTCTCACGCTGGTCGTGCGTATTACTTCTGCTCAACCGGATGCGAGCAGAAGTTTCTGGCGCAGCCAGGGGTGTTCGTCACGCGAGCCCCGGGCATGCGTCTCACGGTTGGGGTCATGGGCTCGGCCGGCGGCGACCAGCCGGTCGGTGCGCAGCAAAAGGCCTACGATCTTGGCCGGGCGATCGCGGAACAAGGCTTCACTGTGATTACGGGTGCCTGCCCAGGTCTACCGTATGCGTGCGCCCGTGGCGCACGTGAGCACGGTGGCTTATCCGTGGGCATCTCGCCGGCCCTCAGTCTGGACGAGCATATCCACAAATACCTGTCGCCCTCGGACGTATACGACGTCCTGATCTACACCGGCAGCGGCCTCATGGGGCGGGAGGTGACCAACATTCATTCGAGCGACATGGTGGTGATCGTCGGCGGACGTTCGGGAACGCTGGGCGAGTTCGCTATTGCCTACGAGCAGGGGAAGCTCATAGGCGTGCTCGCTGGCACTGGGGGAATCACCGAGCAGATCGACGCTATTCTTGCTGCTTTTACCAAGGACACCGGTGCGCGCCTGATCTATGATGTGGACCCGGCCGGCCTGATTCGCAGATTGGTCGATGCCTATGCCGATCACCACTACCGGCGACCATCGTGTTATTGTGACGAGTTCCTCGCTGTCGGGGGATGAGGCACGACCCTTATCAATGAAGAAATCTGTGAATGTCTAAAATGCTATGTAAGTTTCGGTTTGTTGGGTTCTTTGTCCTGCTCGTTTTCAGTGGCATGGCTCATGCTGAGACCGGCAAAGCACCTGAACCAGAGGCTGTGGTGCGCGGTAAACAGCTTTATGAGAAGTATTGCCAAGCGTGCCATAAGAAGGACGGAGTTGGGGAGCCACCGATTCCCTGGAGTATCCGCAAGCCCGGCTACCTGACGGCGATGCCGTTAAACGAAACGTCTCATGCATGGCATCATGGCGACGAGCAGTTGGCGGGAATCATTCTTCAGGGTTTGCGGCGAACAAATCGTATGCCGGGCTGGAAGACCGTCCTTTCTGAGAAGGAGGCCCACGATATCGTCGCGTACATAAAGAGTTTGTGGAGCCCAAGGATTCTCGCTTGCCAAGGTCCTAAACATATGAGTTGTATGTAGGCTGTTCTGATACAGCAAGGAAGAGCGTCATGGCTAGGAAACGCAATGTAGAAATTTTCGTGGCTGGATGTCCCGTCTGTCAGGATACCATTGACCTGGTTAACCGTATTGCCTGCCCGTCTTGTGCAGTGACTGTGCTCGACATGAAGGATCCTAAAGTCGCGGCGCGCGCTAAGGGTCTAGGTATTCGCTCCATCCCAGCTGTCGTTATTGACGGGGCACTCGCCGAGTGTTGTGCGGGGCGCGGTGTGGATGAGGGCATGCTGCGCGCGGCGGGGGTAGGACGGCCCATTCCTTAAAGGACATCCCAAATACGAGAGAATAAGCGTAGACCGTCGAGGGGCGAGCATATTGGGCCAAAACTTGGATGGCACAAATGAGATGAGGATATTAGTTGATATACATCAAGAATGCTGATGCCATTTTGCTCCTTAATTCAAAACAGGTTACATCAGAGAGGCCATCTTCCATGACTCATCGCACACGACTTTTTTCCTTAGTTGCACTGGCCATTTTCCTACCGGTTTTCGGGGCAAGCGCTTCCGAAGGCAAGCATGAGCCCATGATGAAAAAGGAACAGCATCAAAGTGCACCTGCATCAAAAAGGGAACTGAATACCCTCGAGGACCTAAGGGCAGAAGTTATCGCCTTGCGGAAGGCCGTCGAGATCTTGCAAGCGACACAACCGAGTATCACCTCGCTGATGCCGGAATTTGCCGAGCGGTTTCACATCATGCACTATGCGGGTGATGCCGGAGATTGGGCGGTCGCGGCGCACGAGCTCCTCGAGATACAGCGGCTGGTCGGCGTCGTTGAACGCGTTGATGCCGAGAAAGGCCCGCTGATGAAAGGTTTTATGACCCAGAGCTTCAACAAGCTCAACGCCGCGATCGAGCATGGCGACAGCGAGTCATTCCAAAAGGCCCTTGGAGAGACGGTTACGAATTGCAACGCCTGCCACAAGGCCGTTGGCAGCGACTTCATCAAAGTGACGCTAGATGTTGATGAAAGCCTGAGCATGCGACATCCTCATCAACTCAAGCGCTCCAAGATGATGGGACCGCATAAACACAAGCATTAAATGGGACGCTTGTTCGCGCGAGCGCTCGTGGTCTAGCGCGCGGCAGTTTTGGCTTTTTCGGCATCGATCATCTGCACCAGTCGCGCGGCGGGCACGTAACCTGGCACGACCTCGCCATTCTCCAGCACGAGTGTTGGTGTTCCAGTGACACCCAATGCCCGACCCATGGCGTAATGATCACGTACCGGATTCTCGCACTGCTTGGGCGGGACCGATCGGCCGGCCTTCGCATCAGTCATAGCCTTTTGTGGATCGTCAGCACACCATACCGAGACCATGGTGTTGTACGTTTCCGATCCGATCCCGGCTCGCGGAAAGGCCAGGTAGCGGATCTTCACGCCCAGTCCATTTAGTTCGTTCATCTCTCGGTGTAACTTCCGACAGTAGCCGCATTCCACATCGGTAAAGACGGTGACCTCATACTTGGGTTGTTTCGGGCTGAACACGATCATGCTGTTCTCGCCCAGCGCGGCGATGGCCGCAACACGCGCTTCCTTACGCTTGGGTTCAGTTAGATTTTCGCGCTGGGCTACGTCGTAGACGTTGCCCTGAATCAAGTAGCGCCCGTCTTGGGTGACGTAGACCACATCGGGCCCGTAGGTTAGCTCGTAGAGGCCCGGGATCGGCGAGTGCTCTATGCGATCGGGCTTTCTCTCCGAAAAGACACTTTCCAGGGCGCGCATCGTTTGCGGATCCGTCTTGTGATCGGCGTGACCGCTCTGCCAACCCGGGCTAAGCGATGCGAAAATGAAAAAAAGTAAGAGCTTTCGTGACATAGCTAGTACCTAGCTCGAATATTTTGGATCCGGAAGTGCGCAGGTACCTGGGGAGACGGCATGCAGTGCAACTGCGGCGCACCGACGTGGGTCAACCGTACAGATGCTGCCCGCGGTCAATAACGAGTTACCTCTAGCGCGCGCAGTACGCCGCCCACCTTCTCGTGTAAAACGGCAATCATGCCTCTTACATCCTTTAAGCTATTAAGTATAGCCTCGTCAGCCGAGAAGGTAATCGGGCCGCGGGTTTCGGCGTCGATGATGGTGAACGATTTTGCCCTTGTGTCAACTGACTGCAGCATGCCTACATGAGTGTCTGGGCCAGCAGCCTTGCACGCCCATGCCCCGGCTGACCCTAGCGCGAGCAGGGCGCCAACGATCGCGGCAATGAACTGTCGTCGATACATTAAAAGGGGCCCCCTGTGCCTGAAATCGAGCGCGTTACGATACACTGCCCTGCGCCGCCATCCAAGCCGCTACAACGGCTGGATTGACTCCCCTTTCGCTACGGAAGTTCTGACTGGAGCGCGTGACGCAAAGTTCCAGGCTCGCTGCGCTTTTTCGATTCCGGGGGATCCTGGCTTCTCGACGACAGTGTGTTCCTACCGGCCACAGTACACGTTAAAAAGGAAGCCTTTTTCTCGTCGCACCGCCTGTGCAAACCTGTGAGTAACTATCACGCTTGTTCGGCGATTTCGCTGCTCACGGCGTCTCGCACGCGCTTCAGGCGCGAGCCCACTTCCTCGGCCAGTGCCACTATACCCTCCTGATCTACCAGCGCTAACACGGCTCGGGGATCCATAAACCCTACGCTTATCGTGCCATCGTCTTCCTCCCGCACTATGACGTTGCAGGGCAGCAACAGACCGATGTCCGGATCCGCTTCGAGCGCTTGGTGCGCTAGGGGCGGATTGCATGCACCGAGAATTTTGTAGGGCCGCTTGTCGATACCGAGCTTTGCCTTCAGCGTGGCCTTGACGTCGATTTCCGTCAGCACCCCAAATCCCTCCGACTTGAGTGCTTCTGTGACACGCGCGACGGCCTCATCGAATGGACCGTCTACTTTAGTGAAAAACCCGTACATGAGTGACACCTCCTCGAAAGTCGATACACAGTGCGGCTAATATGCCTGAACGCGCTCCACATGCATTGACACGTATCAAATCATTGCCGGCGAATGATCGTACGGCCCCTTGCGGTCAAGTCCGCCAGCTTTGACAATAACCTCAAGCCACAGCGACGTGCCAAGCGATGTGCCCGAGGATTGGCTGGAGTTGATGTTCTCGTTTCAGGCAGGTACTGACGAAAAGTCGCAGATCAAAACTGCTCCATACGAGGGATACAGACATGAACAGACAACTCATGCAGCTCTTTGTCGGTTTTGTGCTTGTGCTCACGATGGCTTCGGCCAGCGGCCAGTACTACCCCGATCATTCTCCCATGATGTGGGGTGGCGGCTGGGGCTGGAGCCACGCGATCTTCGGCTGGGTCATGATGATCTTGTTCTGGGGCGGGCTGATCTTGCTGATCGTGCTTGGAGTACGCTGGCTCGGGATGGGTCAAGGTGGCCAGTCGGCGCCACCGCCGTCCGGAAAGTCGGCACTTGATATTCTCAAAGAGCGCTTCGCCCGCGGCGAGATAGACAAGGAAGAGTTCGAGGAGCGCAAGCGCTTACTTTCCGACTAGGTCCGTCGTGACTGCATTGCATAGGGGCCCCCCCCCATTTGTTTCGGCATTGGAATCCTGCGAAAGCCACTTGGCGGCTGTGTACCCTTGCAGGCCTATCGCTGGCGCTCGTTGCGCTCCCCACTACGGCGGCGCCTAAGGCCGATCTTTGGGAACGCTGGACGGTCCACGATCCCAGCGCTGTCACCACCATCGATCACGGCCGATGGGACCACTTTCTGAAGACATATGTTTCGGCCTTTCCCGATGGTGTCAACCGGCTCGCCTACGCGCGCGTAAGCGAGACCGACCGAAAGCGGTTGGACCGCTATATCGATGACCTCGTGGCGTTGCCGATCAGCGCTTACAGTCGAAATGATCAACGCGCTTACTGGATTAACTTGTACAATGCGCTGACGGTCCAGCTAATACTTGACCACTATCCGGTAAAGAGCATCCGCCATATCAAGCCTCATCCTTTCGCGATCGGCCCGTGGCGAAAGAAGCTGATCACAGTGGAAGGTGAGCGACTTAGCCTGGATGACATCGAACACCGTATCCTGCGACCGATCTGGCGCGATCCGCGGCTGCACTACGCCGTCAACTGTGCCGCCATCGGCTGCCCGAATCTGCAGACCGAGGCATACACGGCGTCCAATGCCGACACGCTCCTGGACCGTGGTGCAAAGACATATGTAAATAATGCACGTGGGGTCGAGTTCAGGAAGGGTCGCCTGATTGTCTCGAGCATTTACAAATGGTTTCGGGAAGACTTCGGTGACAGCCATGAAGGTGTAATTCGCCACCTGCAGCAGTATGCAGAGCCCGCACTGGCCGCGCGGCTCAACGGGACCAAGAGGATCTCCGGGGACCGCTATGATTGGGCGCTCAATGATGCGTCGCGAGTCTCGGAATGAGTTGCGGCGAGATTGTAATCTAACGGAGTTGCTTTAGCCGATCGTTGCCAGGCCGGGGAAGGTCTTGAGTAGCCAGTAAGCGAACACCGAGAGCTGCCCGGTCACCATCGCTACTCCCATAATGATCAAGATGACCCCGGCAGCGATCTGCAGCGGGCGGCCGATCTTGCGCATTACCTTCATTCGATTCATGAAGGTATCGGTAAAGACCGCGGCCAACAGGAACGGCAAACCCAATCCCAGCGAATAAACACTCAGCAACGCCACTCCGCTGGCGGTCGTCGTGGAGGTCGCGCTCATGGTGAGAATGGCGCCAAGTACGGGACCTACACAAGGCGTCCAGCCGAAGGCGAACGCCAAGCCAAGGACATAGGCCGCCAGCGGGTGACCACCCTTGATGTCGGTGTGAAAGCGCACATCACGCTGAAACCACGCGGGGTTGATAACACCTGTCAGGAACAGCCCGAAAAGGATAACGATGATGCCGCCGACGATATTGGCTTCGTACTTGTAGGTCAGCAAGAATTCGCCCAGCGCGGTCGCGCTCGCACCCAGGCTCACGAACACCGTCGAGAACCCGAGTACGAAGAACATGCTCAGGTTCAAGGCTGCAAGCTTGCCGCGCGCACTATCGGGCGCACGTACGCTGTCTAGCGTCTGGCCGGCCACATAGGAGATATAGCCCGGCACCAGCGGTAGCACGCAGGGCGATAGGAAAGAGATCACGCCAGCCACGAATGCTGTCAGAATGCCAACACCTGCAATCTCGAACATGGTTAGCTGTTTACCCGGAGTGAAGAGCTCACGAGGCAGGTTTTCCGGCCGCGGCCAGTTGCTGGCGGATCATGCCGACGAAAGTCGGGCTGTCCCATTCGGCTGGCCCCGCGTAGCGACCGAGCTCCTTGCCCTCACGATCGAGGAGCAGCGTGGTCGGCACGCCAAGTGCCTTGAGACGCACGGATGCCTTAACCGTGGGGTCGACGTATATGCGCAGGGACTTCAGTCCGAGCTCCTCGTAAAATGCTTTGACGACGGGCACACCGCCGTCGTCTATCGACAGCGCAACCACTTCGAAGTCCGGGCCGCCCAGCATGGCCTGCAACCTGTCGAGTGTCGGCATTTCCGCCCGGCAAGGCGAACACCAGGTGGCCCAGAGATTGAGCAACACCACCTTGCCGCGAAAGTCAGCCAGACTGACGGCTTTCCAGTCACCGTCGACAAACTGAAAGTCCTCCAGGGCACGCGGCTCCTCGTGCATCTTGAATCCGACGACCGGCTTTAACACAGGTGATGTCTGGAGTTTGGAAAGCTTAATCGGCTGGGGCTCAGCCGGTAACCTGGATTTGTAGATCAGGGCGGTGGCGGTCATGGATGCTGCAAAAACGCCGGCTGCAATCACTAATTTGCGCGTCAGTGTCATCGAGCTCGCGGATCCGTTTAGGCGGTTACTTACGGAGTTGCTCGACGAGCGGGGTCATCTTTTCTTCCCAATCGCGCGGCGATATCGGACCGATGTGTTTGTAGACAATACGGCCGTTGCGATCGACCACGAAGGTTTCAGGTACGCCGTACACTCCCCAGTCGATTCCGACCCGCCCGTTGATGTCTGCCCCGGTGCGTGTGTAGGGGTCGCCCAGCCTGTCGAGCCAGTCGGCGGCATCCTTGGGCGCATCCTTATAATTCAGCCCATGGATCGGCACGATGCCTTGTTGGCTGAGGCGCATGAGCAGCGGGTGCTCTTCGCGACAGGCGACGCACCAAGAGGCAAAGACGTTGACCAGCGAGACCTCGCCCTTCAAGTCTTCAGTAGAGAGGCCCAAGGTGCGGCCCTGGACAGGTGGAAGCTTGAAGTCAGGTACAGGTTTACCGATCAGGGGCGATGGGATCTCCCTGGGATTCAAGGATAGACCGATCCCAAGAAACACGGCGATGCCGAGGAATACGACGATCGGCACTACAAATACGGCACGCCGGCGTTTTGCCGGCTGCTCTAGCAGGCTTTCAGAAGCATTGTTACTCATGGTTGTTCGACTATTCTAGCCCGAGACACCGCCAGAGGGATGCCTGTAGGACAGGCGAGGCCACGGTTTGTTCATGGGCAGGCTGACGCGGCCGTCTCGGCACCCTCTCCCCGAAGATCTGGTACTGTTAGCCTGTAGGTGGCTTGCAAATTGCCCTAGCGGCCCACAATTCTTAACCAATTGCAATAACTTTGTCCGGGTTGACCTGTACCTTAGTGTCAGGTCCTAAACTTCATTTTTCCACATTATTTGTCCGCAGGAGATGTCGATGAGCGCCAGCGAGACCCATTTGATCGTCAAGGGCCTGAAATGCGACGGTTGCATTGCCCGCGCCCGGGAGGCCGTTAGCAAGGTCCCGGGCGTGGTGAAAGCCGACTTCGATCTAAAGGCGGGAACCGCTGTGATCACCGGGGACGCCGATGCGCAAGCGATCGTTCAGGCGCTCTCGGACACGGGTTACCCAGCCGAGCTATGGAACGGTTGACGAGGGCATGTTGGAACAGGCGCAAGCGGTTAACGACAGCGCATCCATGGAAAAAGGGACGGCGTGCCGCCTGTCGATCTCGGGCATGAGCTGCGCCGGCTGTGTGACGACGGTGGAGAATGCCCTCAGGGGTGTGCCGGGCGTCAACGAGGCGAGCGTCAATTTCGCCGAGCACACGGCCACGGTAACCGGGGAGGCAGACCCGCAGGCGCTGGTCCAGGCCGTGGTCGATGCCGGCTACGGTGCCAGCGAGATGCGCGGGCTCGAGGACGAAGCCGAGAAAGAAGCCGCGGAGTTTGCCCACTATCGTCAACTGCTTCGTCAAAGCGTGGTCGCGGGCGCAGTCGGGGCACCGTTGTTCGTCGGCGGCCTGCTCGGCTGGCTGCCCGAGCTGGCAACCGTCGGCGGGCGCTTGTTCTGGGTGCTAGCGGGCGCCGCCACCTTATTTGTGCTCGTGTACGCGGGCAAGCACTTCTTCACCGGCGCCTGGAAGGCGTTTCGCAATCACAACGCCAACATGGACACCCTCATCGCGCTCGGCACCGGGACCGCGTGGGTGTATTCCATGCTGGTCGTTGCCCTTCCCGCGATCGTCCCGAGCCTGGCACGTCATGCGTACTTCGAGGCCGCTGCGATCATCATCTGCTTGATCAATCTGGGCTCCGCGCTCGAGATGCGCGCCCGCGGCAAGACCTCGGAGGCCATTAAACGGCTGATCGGGCTGCAACCGAAGACCGCGCGCGTCATTCGCGACGGTGAAGAGCGCGACGTGCCTATCGAAGAAGTGGGGCTGGACGAGACGCTTCGGGTGCGTCCTGGAGAAAAGATTCCCGTCGACGGCGAGATCATCGACGGCCACTCCAGTGTGGACGAGTCCATGTTGACCGGTGAACCGATCCCGGTGGTAAAGCGCATTGGCGACGAAGTCGTGGGTGGCACCATTAATAAGACAGGGACTTTCTTATACAAGGCCACGCGCATCGGTAAGGACACGGCACTGGCGCAAATCATCGAGATGGTGCGCCAGGCGCAGAACGCCAAGCCTGCTATCGGCCGGCTGGCGGACAAGATCTCGGCCATATTCGTGCCGCTTGTATTGATTGTCGCGGTGCTTACCTTCGCCGGCTGGTTCAACTTTGGGCCCGAGCCGCGCATGAGCTACATGCTGGTGGCGACGATGACAGTGCTGATCATCGCCTGTCCGTGCGCACTGGGCTTGGCGACACCAATCTCCATCATGGTGGGCGTGGGCAAGGCGGCCGAGTATGGCATCCTCATTCGCAAGGGCGAGGCGCTGCAGCAGGCGGGAAAGCTCACCACCGTGGTGCTGGACAAGACCGGCACGGTCACCGAGGGGCATCCCGCCGTGACGGCGCTAGTGCCACACGCCGACTGGGATGAGCAGCGCCTACTTACCCTGGCCGCGAGCCTTGAGACCGGATCTGAGCACCCGCTCGGCGAGGCGATCGTGCAAGCTGCGAAGGACAAGGGGCTCGGCCTTTCACCGGTCAGTGATTTCAAGGCGATCGCCGGGCACGGTGTCTCGGGCACGGTGGACGGCAGGCCGGCGCTGTTCGGCAATCTCAAGCTCATGAACGATCACGGTATCGATGTGGATGCGCTGCCGCAGCGGGCGGCTGAGCTTTCAGCGCAGGCACACACGCCCATGTATCTCGCCGTTGACGGCGAGGCCGCGGGCATCGTCGCGGTCGCCGATCCGATCAAGGCCGATTCCAAGGCCGCGATCGAGCGGCTGCATGAGATCGGCCTGAAAGTGGTGATGGTGACCGGCGATAATCGCGCTACCGCCGACGCGGTAGCACGCCAGGTGGGTATCGACGAAGTCTTCGCCGAGGTCCTGCCACAGGACAAGGCCGAGAAAGTCGCGCTGCTGCAACAGCGGGGGGAAATCGTCGGTATGGTCGGTGACGGGATCAACGATGCACCGGCGCTCGCGCGGGCCGATGTCGGCTACGCGATCGGCACCGGCACCGATGTGGCGATCGAGAGCGCCGATGTCACGCTCATGCGCGGATCGCTGCACGGTGTGGCCGATGCCATCGCCATCTCGCTGGCGACGGTGCGTAACATCAAACAGAACCTGTTTGGCGCCTTTATCTATAACACGTTGGGGATACCCGTGGCCGCGGGCGTGCTGTTTCCGTTTACGGGCCTGCTGCTGAACCCGATCATCGCTGGCGCCGCTATGGCCATGTCTTCGGTGACAGTGGTGAGCAATGCCAACCGGCTGCGCTGGTTCAGATCCGGAGAACAACGGGCATGACTACCTGGGTGATCAATCTGCTCGGCGTGGTGGCCATCGCTCTTATCATATGGTGGTTTTGGCTATCCCGCCCCAAGGCGCAGCGCGCGCAGCTCGATCGGCCGATCGAGATCATCGTCGATGATGGTGTCTACACCCCGGCGCGGATCGAGGTGCCGCTGGGCAGGCCGGTCACCCTGCGCTTTATCCGCAAGGATGCGAGCCCGTGCGCGGAGAAGGTGCTGTTCGATGACTTTAATATAAGTGGCGACCTGCCGGTGGGCCGGCCGTATGACATCTCGTTTGTCCCGGACAAGCCCGGCGAGCACGAGTTCACCTGTCAGATGCGTATGTATCGGGGGAGCCTTATTGTTCGCGAGTCGGCAGCCTAACGATTAACGCTTCACGTGAAATAGGCACCCGCGCTGGCGACGATGACAGTGATCAGCCCGAGTGTAAGATTAGTAGCGACCAGCACACGAATCTGCCCCAGATGCTTGCCCGCGGTGGCAAAATCCGCTGCCTCGACCGCCCGCCGCAGTCGTTGATAAGGTGCGAAGTAGACGTGCAGGAAAAGCAAGATCATGACGATGCCGATCGCGTGCATGATGTGTATGTACAGCCCGGCTTGGCGGAAGCCGCTGAAGACGGCGATGATCATCCAGTAACCCGTAACGGGCAGCACGATGACGGCTGCCCAGACCCAGGGAAAAAATTGCCCGAAGGTCCGAGACCATAACGCCAAGCGCTGTGGTGGATCCAGCACCTGTGCCGCCGGGCGCAGCGCCATGTAGGCGAAGAACATCCCGCCGACCCAAACGACCGCGGCCAGGTTGTGCAAAGTAATGGCGATCCACATGATGATTCTCCCTTTCTATGTCGGTCAGCGTCCACCGCGGGCGACGGTGCTGAGTGCTAGAGCTGTCGGCAGTATAGGTAACTCACCCGAGAGCGTCGAGGCACAAGTTCAGCCTGCTCCGGAAATCTTGGTATGATCACCACGCGAATGCGTTGAGATAGAACGGCTATGCGGGACTACAAGATTGCACCATCGATTCTTTCGGCAGACTTCGCCCGGCTCGGCGAGGAGGTCGACAGTGTGCTTGCTGCGGGTGCAGACATGGTCCACTTCGACGTCATGGACAATCACTATGTGCCGAATCTGACGATCGGCCCACTGGTGTGCGAGGCACTGCGCAAGCACGGTGTCAGCGCCGACATAGACGTCCATCTCATGGTCAAGCCGGTAGATCGTATCATCTCCGATTTTGCCAAGGCCGGTGCCAGCTATATCACCTTCCACCCGGAGGCAAGCGAGCATGTTCATCGCTCATTGCAGCTCGTGCGTGATGAAGGATGCAAGTCGGGTCTGGTATTCAACCCGGCAACGCCGCTCGATTATCTGCAGTACGTCCTCGACAAGGTCGACATGGTGCTGTTGATGTCGGTCAATCCCGGTTTCGGCGGTCAGCAGTTTATCCCGAGCGCACTCGAGAAGCTGCGCCACACGCGTGCCATCATCGACGAGAGCGGTTTGCCCATCCGGCTCGAGATCGACGGCGGCGTCAAGCTGGACAACATCCGCGAGATCGCCGCGGCGGGCGCGGATACCTTTGTCGCCGGCTCGGCGATCTTCGGCACCAAGGACTACAAGGCCACCATCGCCGCCATGCGCGCCGAGCTGGCGAAGGCCAGCGGCTAACTAGTGCTTTGCGGTCACTTGTGCCCTGACGAGAACGCAGAGGGCGCTGAGACGCAGAGAACGCAAAGATAACTACGGCTACATGATTTCGCGTTCTTGTTACCCGCTGCGTCGAACAACAGGAAGTTGATGAGAAAACTCTCTGCGTCCTCTGCGCCTTTGTGTACTCCGCGCGACATACCGAGTCTCTTGAAATGAGTGAGCTTTTTACCGGCCCGCTGGCCGTCAGATTGGTCATCGTCGATCTCGACGGCACCTTAATAGATACTGCTCCTGATCTTGCCGCCAGTGCCAATGCCATGCTCGAGGAGTTGGGCATGCGCGTTCACGATCGTGAGACGGTGGCAAAGTGGATCGGCAGCGGCATCAGTCGCTTCGTCAAGCGCGCACTGACCGGCGAACTCGACGGCGAACCAGACAAAGCGCTGTACGATCGCGCCTATCCGATTCTGCTGAGACACTATGCTGCGCGCGTGTCGCGCGAGAGCCAGCCCTATCCCGGAGTGCGCGAGGGGATGGAGCAGCTGCAGGCCGCCGGCTTTGAGCTGGCTTGCATCACCAACAAGGCGGAGGCCTTTACCCAGCCGCTACTCAAGGATCTCGAGCTCGCCGACTATTTCAAACTCGTGTTGAGCGGCGATACCCTGCCGCAGCGCAAGCCGGATCCGTTGCCGCTGCTGCACGCGTGCGAGGTCTTCGGTGTTACGCCCGCCCAGGGCGTGCTGGTGGGCGACTCGGCCAACGACACCGAGGCCGCACGGGCGGCCGGGATGCCTGTAATTTGCGTCACATACGGTTATAATCGCGGCCTCGATGTGCGCAGCTTGAGCCCGGTCGCGGTGATCGACAGCCTGACCGAGCTCCCGCGGCACATCCGGCTGCTTGAGAGCTAGTCACCTATGTACACTGCTGGAGCCTACAACCTGAACTGGAGTGACACCCGTTGGCGATGGTGCAACCTAGCCTTTCGCTCGTGGGTGTCTTCTACGTTTATGTTGTGATCCAGTGGTGATACATGTCATTAACCAAAGCTGAATTCGATCAATACGCCAGTCAGGGGTTCAACAGAATCCCCTTGATGCGCGAAGTGCTGGCGGATCTGGATACGCCGCTCAGCACGTACCTGAAGCTCGCCAACGGTCCCTATTCCTACCTATTCGAGTCGGTGCAGGGCGGCGAAAAGTGGGGCCGCTATTCGATCATCGGCCTGCCGTGCCGCACGCTGCTGCGCGTATACGGCACTGAGATTACGGTCGAGCGGGACGGTGAAATCGTCGAACGTGTTAGCGTCGATGATCCATTAGAGTTCGTGCGCCAGTTCAAGGCGCGCTACCACATGCCCGAGATCGCCCACTTGCCGCGCTTCACCGGGGGGCTTGTGGGTTACTTCGGCTATGAGACCGTAAGGTTTATCGAGCCACGTCTGGGTTCGCTCGAGAAACCAGACGAGATCGGCGCGCCCGACATCTTGCTTATGGTGTCCGATGAGGTGGTGGTGTTCGACAACTTGGCAGGAAAGCTCTACGTCGTCATCCACGTCAACCCGGAGATCCAAGACGCATACATACGGGCCGAGGAACGTCTGGACGAGCTGGTCACCCGTCTGCGTACAGGTGTCCCGCCGTTGCAAGCGGGCCCCGCGCCGAAACAGGTCGCGGAATCCGATTTCGTCTCCGGTTTCACCCGCAGCGCCTTTGAAGCCGCCGTCGAGCGCTCGCGCGAGTACATTCGTGATGGCGACATCATGCAGGTCGTCATCGCACAGCGTCTGTCGGTGCCGTTCGACTCGGCGCCGCTCGACCTGTACCGGGCACTGCGCACTTTGAACCCGTCTCCCTACATGTTCTTCCTCGAGCTCAAGGATTTCCGGATCGTCGGCTCCTCACCCGAGATCCTGGTGCGCCTCGAAGACGACCAGGTGACGTTACGTCCCATTGCCGGTACGCGCCGCCGCGGTCGCGACGAGGCCGATGACCTGCGCCTCGAGCGGGAGCTGCTGGATGATCCCAAGGAGCGCGCCGAACATTTGATGCTCATGGATCTGGGCCGCAACGATGTCGGCCGCGTCGCTCAGATCGGCAGCGTCAGCGTCACCGAGAACATGGTGATCGAGCGCTATTCGCACGTGATGCATATCGTCTCCAATGTTATCGGCAAGCTGCGCCAGGGGATGGATGCGATCGACGTTCTGCGTGCAACCTTTCCTGCGGGAACGGTCAGCGGGGCGCCAAAGGTTCGTGCCATGGAAATCATCAATGAGCTCGAACCGGTGCGGCGCGGCGTCTATTCCGGTGCAGTAGGGTACATCTCGTGGTCGGGCAACATGGATACGGCCATCGCCATCCGCACCGCTGTGATCAAGGATCACACACTATACATCCAGGCAGGCGCCGGCATCGTCGCCGATTCGATTCCAGCGTACGAATGGAAGGAGACGATGAACAAGGCACGCGCCATCTTCCGCGCGGTAACCATGGCGGCTGCAGGGTTGGACAACCAGGCGAGAAGTGTTTAACGCGGAGGACGCAGAGGCGCAGAGAACGCAAAGGATTGTAAAATGTCTGAAAACGATATCGCGTCCCAGATAATCGGTGCAGCTATTGCAGTTCACAGAGCCTTAGGTCCGGGACTGCTGGAATCGGCATATCAGGAATGCTTGATGCACGAACTAGGGCTTTGCAATCTCAAGTTTGAGAGTGAGTTTCCGATAGCCGTAAGTTACAAGGGACTAGCGATCGGCGTAGCGTATCGCGGCGATCTGCTGGTCGAAAACAAAGTGATTGTGGAACTGAAGACGGTTGGCACGGTGTTACCGGTTCACAAGGCCCAGCTCTTAACCTACTTGCGGTTGGCAAAGCGAGAACTTGGACTGTTAATCAATTTCAATGTTCCAGTGATGAGGGATGGCATACACCGGGTTGTGAATAATCTATAGATTATATGCGTCCTTTGCGCCTCTGCGTTCTCTGCGTTTGATAGAGCGTGTCTGCATGCTATTGATGATCGACAATTACGACTCCTTCACCTACAACCTGGTGCAGTATCTGGGTGAGTTGGGCGAGGACGTGCGCGTGTACCGCAATGACCGGATCACACTCGAGCAGATCGCGGAGCAGCACCCTGCCCACATCGTCATTTCGCCCGGGCCCTGCACGCCGAATGAGGCCGGGGTCACGGTGGACACAGTTAAGCGCTTCGGCGGACAGATCCCGATCCTCGGCGTCTGTCTCGGCCATCAAGGCATTGGCCAGGCCTATGGCGGCAAGATCGTGCACGCTAAAAAGATCATGCACGGCAAGACCTCTATGATTCATCACACAGGGAAGGGCGTATTCACAGGTCTGCCGAGCCCGTTCGAGGCAACGCGCTATCATTCGCTAGTGATCGAGCGCGAAAGCCTGCCGGACTGTCTCGCGATCACTGCCTGGACCGACGATGGCGAGATCATGGGTGTCAGGCATAAGAAGTTTGCGGTGGAGGGGGTACAATTCCACCCCGAGTCGATCTTGACCGAGCACGGCCACGCATTGTTGGCCAATTTCTTAAAACAAACAGCCCAACGCAGAAGTGGTACAGGGAAGTAGCGTTTACGGAGCTAAGGACGCAAAGACGCCAAAACGCAGAGTTGAATTCGATCTTTCTGGGGCACCCGATTGCCCGTACGATTGTGGGTAAGCGCAGTGGTGCCTGGGAGGTATGGATCTAATGATTAAGATATTCTTTGCGCCTTTGCGTTGAGTAGTTTTGAGGGGGTCATAATGGATATCCAGACAGCCATACGCACAGTGTGTGAGCGCCGCGATCTAAGCCAGGAACAGATGCGCGCGGTGATGCGCGTGATCATGACGGGCGAGGCCACACCGGCGCAGATCGGCGGCTTTCTGATTGGCTTACGCATGAAGGGCGAGACGGTAGACGAAATCACCGCCGCCGCCGAGGTGATGCGTGAGTTGGCGGCACACGTCGGTGTCAGCGGACCGCATGTGGTCGACACCTGCGGTACCGGCGGCGACGGTGTGAGCACCTTCAATATCTCGACCGCCAGCGCCTTTGTCGTGGCGGCGGCAGGGGGCAAGGTAGCGAAGCACGGTAACCGCTCCGTGTCCAGCCACTCAGGAAGCGCGGACGTGCTGGAGGCGGCGGGGGTCAATCTCGAACTTAGCCCGCAACAGGTTGCCCAGTGTATCGATGAGGTCGGCGTCGGGTTCATGTTTGCGCCCAAGCATCACAGCGCCATGAAGCATGCCATCGGCCCGCGCCGCGAGATGGGCGTGCGAACCATTTTCAATCTATTGGGCCCGTTGACGAACCCGGCGGGGGCACCGCACCAGGTCGTGGGGGTGTTCAGCGACGACTGGGTGGAGCCGTTGGCGCAGGTATTAGAGAAACTGGGTAGTCATCACGTGTTGGTCGTGCACGCCGAAGATGGCATGGACGAGATCAGCATCGGGTCGCCGACGCGCGTGGCCGAGCTGAAAGACGGCAAGGTCAGCACCTATCGCATCGGCCCCGAGGACTTTGGCCTGCAGAAGGCGAAAGTAGCGAGCCTGGCGGTTGAAAGTGCCAAGCAAAGCCTGGCCATCATCGAGTCCGTGCTGAACAATCAAGCAGGCCCGGCGCGCGATATCGTAGCCCTGAACAGCGGGGCGGCGATCTACGCCGCCGACCTGACGGATTCGCTCGCGGCCGGCGTGCGCCGGGCGCTCGAGTGTATCGCCAGCGGCGCGGCGCGCGAGAAACTGCAGGCCTTGGTCGGGTTGAGCCGAAAGCTCGGCGACTGAGGCCCGGCGCGCGTGTTATGAACGAGGCCGCGCAGGTCCTGCAACGCATCCTCGCGCACAAGGCGCAAGAGATCACTGCGCGCGCGGAACGTGTGCCGCTCAAGGAGCTGCGTCGCCAGGTAGAGGGGGCGCCGACGCCGCGCGGATTTGCCGAGGCGCTAGAAAGACGCGCGCGCACCGACCCGCCCGCCGTGATTGCCGAGATCAAGAAGGCCTCGCCCAGCAAGGGGCTGTTGGCACCCGCGTTTGACCCGGCTGCCTTTGCGCGCAGCTATGAACGCAACGGCGCGACCTGTCTGTCGGTGTTGACGGATCAGGAGTTCTTCCAGGGCTGCGACGAGGATCTGCGTGCTGCCCGTGCCGCCTGCCACCTGCCGGTGTTACGCAAGGACTTCACCCTCGATAGTTATCAAGTTTACGAGGCGAGGGCCATGGGTGCTGACTGTATACTGCTCATCGTCGCCGCCTTAGGGGATACGCAGCTGCGCGAGCTCGCGGCCCTGGCCCGGGATCTCGGCCTCGACGTGCTGGTGGAAGTGCATGACGGGCAAGAGCTCGAGCGGGCATTGCAAGTGGATACGCCACTGATCGGCATCAATAATCGTGACCTGCGAACTTTCGAGGTGCGCTTGCAAACCACGCTCGAGCTGCTGGACAGAATTCCAGAAGACCGTGTAACGATCACCGAGAGCGGCATTCGGTCACCCGCCGATGTTATGCTCATGCGCGAGCACGGCGTGAATGCCTTTCTGGTGGGCGAAGCGTTCATGCGCGCGCCGGACCCAGGCGCTAAGTTGGCAGAGCTCTTTGCGTGAACCGTGAGTCGTTAGTCGTGAGTCGTAGATCATTGTGCCGGTCTCTCTTTTGCAGTTCTTGACTCCGCAGCCCTCGGGGTACGACTAACGATTAACGACCAACGCGTCACGAAATTATGAAAGCAAGCATCAAATGGCAAGACGGGGTGTGCTTCGTCGGTGAAGCGGACAGCGGTCATAAGCTGACCTTTGACGGACCGCCGGATTACGGCGGGCGCAACCTGGGGGTGCGACCCATGGAGGCGGTGTTGCTCGGCACCGGCGCGTGTACCGCCACCGATATCATCACCATCCTGCGCAAGGGGCGTCAGCAGGTGAGCGATTGCGTAGTCGAGCTCGAAGCCGAGCGCGCGGCCGAGGCACCCAAGGTCTTCACGCGGATCCACGCGCACTTCATCGTTAGCGGTAAGAGTCTCGATCCGAAAAAGGTCGCGCGCGCGATCGAGCTGTCGGCCGAGAAGTACTGCTCGGCCACGGCCATGCTCGCCAAGACGGCGTCAATGACGCACGATTTTGAGATTATTGAAACGCCATGAGCGATACCCTCTCGGCCGGTGAGCGCTTTCGAAATCTCGTCGAGCGCTATTACCAAGCGTGGTTCCGATTTCACCCCGAAGCCGCCGTCGATGTCGGCGCGCCCGGCTATGCGCACCTGCTGACACCCTACGGCGACAACGATAAGGGCGCGCTCGTCTGTCTCAACGACGCGCTGCGCGTCAGCCTGGAAGAGCTTGACCGCGCAGCGCTGACGCCTGACGAGCAGATCGATCGCGACATCCTCTATGGCGCGGTACAGCTGGAGAACCAGCGCTTGCTCGATATCGAGCCCAACGCACCCGATCCCGCTAAGCTGCTGCCGGTTTACGCCATCTACCAGCTGACTATTCGCTCGGTCGACGATCCCGAGGCCGCGCTGCTGTCACGCCTTGAGGCGATCCCGGCCCATCTTGCCGGGGCGCGTGAGCACTTGCGCCCGCGCGCGCAAAAGATTCCTTTATTGTGGCTGGAATCGGCGATTACCGCCGCCCGACGCGGCACGGAATTCTTGCAGGCCCTGCCGTTGCCTGCGCCCCAGGCGCGCGGTGCCGGCGCGCAGTACGATCGGGCGCTGAGAAATGCATGCGAGGCGCTGGACCAGTACGCCGATTACCTGCAGCGGGAGGTGGCAGGCGTCGCAAGCGGTGACTTTGCATGTCAGCGGGCCTATTTCGCCAATGTGCTGCGTTATCGACACTTTCTGGACGTCGAGATCGATCAGCTCTATCAGCTCGGCGAGCGTCTGTTCGCGCAGACCGAGCGCGAGCTCAAGGAAGTCTGTCAGCAGCTCTACGGTCACGACGACGTGCAGCGTGCGGCCAAGGCAATCAAGGCCGAGCATCCGAGCGAAGATGCTTTGCTCGATGTTTATCGCACGCAGATGCGAGCCGCCCGCCAGTTCGTTGCGGCACGTGATCTCGTGACAGTGCCCGCCGTCGAACGGCTCGATGTCGTCGAGACGCCTGTATTCATGCGCCACCAGGTGCCCTTTGCGGCGTATCAGGATCCCGCGGCCAATGATCCGCAGCAGCACGGCTATTACTACGTCACGCCGCCGCAAGACGAGAGCCAGCTGGCGGAGCACAACTACGCCGGTCTCATGCACACCTGCGTGCACGAGGCCTATCCCGGCCATCACCTGCAGTTCGTCACCGCCCATCTTAATCCCAGCGCCTCGACCTTGCCGCGCCTGCTGCAAGCCTCGTCGACGTTGTACGAGGGATGGGCGTTGTACTGCGAGCAGCTCATGCACGAGCAAGGCTTTCTGGATCGGCCGGAGCAGCGCTTCGTGCTGCTGGCGGACCGGCTTTGGCGGGCGTTGCGCATTCTGATCGATGTCGAGATCCATACCCGCGGCACGCGCATCGAGCAGGCGGCGGAACGCATGGCGACACATCTCGGGTTTCCGCGCGAGCAGGCGCTGGCCGACTTGAGGTGGTACAGTCGAGCGCCGACGTCGCCGATGGGCTACGCGACCGGCTGGGCGTTGATCAATGCCCTGCGCGACCGCGCGGGGCCGCAAAACGGCGGGGGTGGCCTGAGGGAATTTCACGACCGCTTGTTATCGGCGGGCTCGATCGCCCTGCCGCTTGTGATTCGGCGCGTTTTTGGGGGAGACATGTGGCAAAATGTCAGGGACGCGGTCTTCCACGCCTGAAAACCTGCTGTGATTCCCGGCCGGCGGTGCTATAGATAGAAAGAAAAAGTACGGCTGGCGAGCCCAGATCTGGTACTTGCAAATTAGATCCAACCTTTGTTGGGAGGAGTGGTAATGGCGGACATTGATATCGCCCGCAAGGCGAAACTACGAAAAATAACCGAGCTCGCAAAAGAACGACTGGGCATCGATGAGCAGCACATCGAGCCGATCGGTCACTACAAGGCGAAGCTCGATCTCGACTACATCCACAGCCTGAGCGACCGCAAAGACGGCAAGCTCATTCTCGTCAGCGCCATCAGCCCCACACCCGCCGGCGAAGGCAAGACCACGACCACCATCGGGCTCGGGGATGGCTTGAACCGCATCGGCAAGAAAGCCGTCATGTGTTTGCGTGAGCCCTCGCTCGGACCCTGCTTCGGCATCAAGGGCGGAGCCGCCGGCGGCGGCTATGCGCAGGTGGTGCCGATGGAGGACATCAACCTGCACTTCACCGGTGACTTCCACGCCGTTTCCATCGCCCACAATCTGCTCGCCGCCCTGATCGACAATCACATTCACCACGGCAATGCCTGCAGTCTCGATGCCCGCCGCCTGACCTGGAAGCGGGTGGTCGACTTAAACGATCGGGCGCTGCGCAAGATCACCGTCGCGCTGGGTGGGCCGACCAACGGCTTCCCGCGCGAGGACGGCTTCGACATCGTCACCGCCTCCGAGGTCATGGCGATCCTGTGTCTGGCGAACTCGCAAGCGGATCTGAAGCGCCGCCTCAGCAACATCATCGTCGGCTCCAACATGAAACGCGAATTCGTCACCGCCAAGCAGCTCAACGCCCAGGGCTCGATGACGGTGTTGCTGAAGGACGCGATCAAGCCGAATTTGGTACAGACGTTAGAGAACAACCCTGTCTTCATCCACGGTGGGCCCTTCGGCAACATTGCCCACGGCTGTAACTCGATCATCGCTACGCAAACGGCGCTGAAGCTCGCCGACTATGTGGTCACCGAGGCCGGCTTTGGCGCCGATCTCGGTGCCGAGAAGTTCCTCGACATCAAATGCCGAAAATCGGGGCTGCGACCGTCGATGGTCGTGATCGTCGCCACCATCCGTGCGCTCAAGTACCACGGCGGCGCAGACCTCAAGACGATCGACAAGGAGAACCTCGAGGCGCTGGAGAAAGGCCTGCCCAACCTCGAGCGCCACATCGACAACATTCAAAAGAACTTCGGCATGCCGGCGATCGTCGCCATCAATCATTTCACCCACGACACCGACGCCGAAGTGAAGCTGTTGCGCGACCGGGTCGCTCAGCACGGCGCCAAGGTGGTGCTGGCGGAGCACTGGGCGAAGGGCAGTGCCGGTGCCGAAGCGCTCGCCAAAGAGGTCGTCGCGGCGATCGGCGAGTCGCCGCGCAAGCTCACGTTCACCTATGAGGATCAGGACAGTCTGATAGAGAAGATCAACAAGGTCGCCAAGAAGATCTACCGCGCGGGTGCGGTCGTGGTCGAATCGAAGGCCGCGGCCAAGTTGAAGAGCTTCGAGGCCAATGGCTATGGCCATTTTCCCGTCTGTATCGCCAAAACGCAGTACTCCTTTACCGCCGATCCAGCGGTGCGCGGCGCGCCCGCTGGATTCACCCTCCCCGTGCGCGATGCCTACTTGTCTGCGGGGGCGGAGTTCATGGTGGCGCTCTGCGGCGACATCATGACCATGCCCGGGCTCTCCAGGACCCCCGCCGCCGACAAGATCGATATTGACGACGACGGCAAGATCGTCGGCCTGTTCTAGCACCAGGGCGGCAGAGCCGATCGAATCCGAGCCAAACCTGAGCAAAATGATCAGGGATTCCTGAAACGCGGGCGTCGCCGCTGCGGCGACGCCCGGGCCCCTACCGTGCTATGATCCGGCTGCAAATCAGAAGGATTTCGATCTGCAGTGTGCCTGAAGTAACCAGCGTTCTTGCTGCGGGATGGGCGCCACGCTGGAGGAGGGTGGTGCAATGAGGAAGAAATCATCTGGGCGGCTTGGTTACCGCCTGCATTTGCCTGTATTCCTGTTCTCCCTGTCCCTGATCTGGCTGCCGTCGTTGTTGACCGGGCCGGCATTCGGTGCCACGCCTGAAGAGTTGGCCGCGCAAGCGGCTGAGCGCCTCGAGGCGGGTGGTAAGTGGTTTCGCGTTGGCAATTTCCAACAGGCGCTTCAGAACTCACAGATCGCAGCCACGCTCTATGAAAAGGCGGGCAATCGCGAGGGACAGGTCAGTGCGCTGGTCCAGGTCGCGGAGACGAATCTGGCCTTAGGGCGCCACGCGAATGCCCTCGAAGGCTTACATCGAGCGCTGGAGCTTGCCAAGACGACAGACAACCCCCCGCTGATCGCGACCGTGGCAGCCAGTCTCGGCAATGCCTACGGGCTTGCGGGTCAGCCGGCAGAAGCCGAGAAGTTGCTCAACTCGAGTATCAAAATCGCGACCCAGGCAAACGACTTCGGTATTGCTGCGTCGGCGTTGAACAATCTCGGTAACCTGCTCGCGTGGCAGCACCGATTCGCTGGCGCCGCCGACGCCTATGAGCGCGCCATCGAGGCCGCGACCAAGGCGGGCAACAACAACATCGCGGCGCGGGCATCGGCGAACCTTGCACGGGCGCGCTTGAATGATGGCCGCTACAACGAAGCCGCACGCCTGCTTGCGCAAGCGCAGGAAAAGATCAATGCCTTACATCTGACGCATGATCGGGCGTACTCGCTGATCAGCATCGGTCGCTTGTATGCAAGGCTAGCAGCCGTTCCCGGTCCCGGCAGCGGCGAAATGGAGCGGCGCGCCTACCAAGCGTTCACCGATGCAGTGACAACGGCAGAGAGCGCTAACGACCAGCGCGCGCTCTCGTACGCGCTCGGTTATATGGGCGAGCTTTACGAAAACGCCGGGCGCTACGATCAGGCGCAGCAACTGACGCAGCAGGCGATCCTCGCCGCCCAGCGGGTCGACGATGCACCCGCGGCGCTCTATCGCTGGTATTGGCAAACGGGCCGTCTGCTCAAGGCCCAGGGACAGAACGAGGCCGCGATTACGGCCTACCAGAATGCGGTGGCGCTCTTGCAGGCGATTCGCCAGGACCTGACCACCGGTTATGGCGGGGCGGGGATCTCGTTTCGAGAGACGGTCGGGCCGGTGTACTTCGAATTGGCGGATCTGCTTTTGCAACGCTCGGCAAACATCTCCGATCCCGAGGAGATCAAGCGGCACCTGGTCGATGCGCGTGACGCGGTCGAGTCCCTCAAAGGCGCGGAGCTCGAGGATTACTTCCAGGACGACTGCGTCGCCCAGTTAAGGGCCAAGACAACCGGCATCGACCAGCTTGCGCCGCAGACCGGGGCCATCTATCCCATCATCCTGCCGGATCGCACCGAGCTGTTGCTGAGCACGCCGGAGGGACTGAAGCGTTTTACCGCCCAGGTCGATGCCGAGACCCTCACGAAAGAGGTGCGGGCGTTCCGCCAGCGACTCGAAAAGCGCACCACCCATCAATACCTGCCGCATGCGCAGAAAATCTACGGCTGGGTCATCGGACCGCTCGAGGCGGAGCTCAAGCGCCAGAATATCGACACGCTCGTGATCATCCCGGACGGGCCTTTGCGCACGATTCCGATGGCGGCGCTTTACGACGGCAAGCAGTTTCTGGGTGTGCGCTACGCCCTGGCGACGACGCCGGGCTTGAGGCTCACCGACCCGCGTCCGATCGAGCGCCAAAACGTGCGCCTCATGATCAACGGCCTTACCGAGTCGGTGCAGGGCTTCCCGGGCCTGCCCTACGTCGCCGAGGAGGTGAAGACCATCAATGACATGTATGGTGGCACGGTTTTGCAGAACAAGGATTTCATCGTGCCGAAGATGCAGAAGGCATTGACGGAAAAGACCTATTCGATCGTGCACATCGCCTCTCACGGCCAGTTCAGCAGCAATATCGACAAGACCTTCATCCTGACGTACGACAGCAAGCTCAGCATGGACGCCCTGGAGAACTTCCTCGGGCTGGCGAAATTCCGCGAGGACGCCGTGGAGCTACTCACCCTGAGCGCCTGTCAGACGGCTGCCGGCGACGACCGCGCGGCGCTCGGGCTTGCCGGTGTGGCGGTCAAGGCAGGGGCGCGGAGCGCGCTCGCCACGCTCTGGACCGTCAATGATCCGGCCTCGGCGCTGCTGGTGTCGGAATTCTACCGCGGGCTTCAGGACCCCTCGGTCTCGAAAGCCAAGGCCCTACAGCAGGCGCAGCTCAAGCTGATCCAGGACCCGCGCTACCGTCACCCGGGCTATTGGAGCCCGTTCCTGCTGATCGGGAATTGGCTGTAGTCGAGACTTTTTTGGCATTCACGGGGCCCACAAGATGGGCCCCGGTGCCTTTGGATTAGCGCGACCACGGGATAGGCGGCCATAAGGCGAGTATTGTGCGAAATCGCACAGACGGGTTAACCGAGAAGGTTTAAAATTGATTGGTCTCTGGAGAGGATCGGAAAGCGATCGAGCATTACGAAATCGCGGCGGGACCCGACTAATACGTCGCGCCGCGCAAGAGGAGGAAAGCGATGAAAGCGAAATTGTCGAAAACTGCATTGCTGAGCGTCACGGCCGCGCTGGCTTTGGCGGCGTTTCCCGCATCTGCCGGGGAGGCCGACAAGGAGAAGGCGGCGGCCAAGCCGATGTTCAGCTTCAAGGTGCCGTTGCGCGGCGCACCGGCGACACGGGTCGGCGGTGGTACCCGTAGTGGCGAAGCGACGGCAATGTCCCTTAACGTGCTAGCGCCGGACCAAACGGGCTATACCACGCATGCCAAGCCGACGATCTACTGGTACGTGTCGCAGGCGATCAACCACCCGGTGGAAATGACGATCACGGGTATGAACTTCGAGGATGCCATCTTCCCGCTTCTCGAAATCACCCTGCAGCCGCCGATCAGCAAGGGGATCCACGCCTTGCGATTGGAAGAGCACGGGGTCTCGCTCAAGCCAGATGTCGAGTACCAGTACTTCGTGGCGGTGGTGAAGAACTACAACCAGCGCTCGGATGACATTATTGCCGGCGGATCGATCAAGCGCGTCGCGCCCTCTGCCGATGTGCAGGCCAAGCTCAAGCAAGCCGGCGCGGAATCGGCAGCCGAAGTGTATGCGGAGTCCGGCATCTGGTACGACGCGATCGACGAGCTCTCGAAGCAGATCGCTGCCAAACCGGCGTTGCGCGGACAGCGGGCGGCGCTGCTGGAGCAGGTCGGCCTGAATGCTGTGGCCGCCTTCGACCGCGGCAGCTAAGGCGTCCCCGAAAGGCATCATGAGAGGGCCCCGACTCCGGGGCCTTCTTTTTTATGCTCTACAAGAAAACGCAGAGAACGCCAAGGCGCAGAGGACGCAGAGAAGAGAATTATTAGTCAAAAAATACTTGGAGGAAAATAGAACTGGTTTTCTTTGCGTACTTGGCGCCCTCCGCGTTTGTTCCTTAATAATAAGAGTTGCATCCCGGTGTCGGCTCCGATTTGACGCTAAGAGCAACGGGAAGAATAAATATTGATCGAATAAGTTTTCTCTTTAGCGTACTTGGCCTCCTCTGCGAACTCCGCGTTCGTTCTAGAGCGCGAAGACAGAAGGTGATTCTGCGATAGGTAGTGGACTACTTCTGGAACGGGCGGCCGACGAACCTGAAGTAGTATGCCGAATCCTGGATGCTGTGCTCGCCGCCTTTCGGCACATCGTCTTGCGGGTCGGCATAGTAAAACTCCATCCCGAACTTCGGGCTTGGGTTCCAAATGAAGCCCACGCCGATGCCTGTCAGCTCGGACGGATCAGGGTTCGGCCCGTCCTTGTCTCTCGCCGCACCCTGATCGATGAATGCCGCAAACTGCAGGTTGCGTTTCCCCGTGGGGTTCCGGAAAAGGGGGAGCTGATACTGCAGTGATGCCGTCCAGCCTTCATCGCGTACGAGCTGGTTCGTTCGGTAACCGCGCACGCTGTCGAGACCGCCGACAGTGAATTTCTCGATCGGTAGCAGGGGCGCGCTCGATAGCTGGCCATCGAAGCGAAAATACAGTTGATGACCGCGCTTGCCGAAGCGTCGCACCCATTGGAACTGCGGTATCCACGATGTGAACTTGCTGTCGGGCAGCTTCCCGCTGTTGATCGTGGCGCCACAACAATCGATCCCGACGCTGATGGTCGAGCGCGCGGAAATCACTTGATTGGCGCTGCGGCTCACCCAGTCCTGAATGAAGCGCAATACCGACACGGTCGCATCGCCGTCTTGGACGCCGGGAGAGAACGAAAACGGCTGGCCCAACAAGGAGGTCTCGGTGCGGCGATGCTCGAAAAGTCCAGCCAGCGTCAGCTGCTTGTTTGGCGTTCGGATCACCGGTTGACCGATCTGGATGCCATAGGTCTCGAGCTTGGTCTCGATATCGAGAGCGTCGAAGGGCTCTTCGATAACGTCGGACTCGCCGTTCTCGTAGTAGACATTGAGTGCTAGGTCTTTCGGGGTTATCGGCAATCGGTATCTGAACTTGAAGTTGCCATCGATGCCCTCGGCGCCCTCGAGTTCCATCAGGAAGATGTCTCCCCTTCTGGCAAGGTTGCGCAGCTCGCCCTGAACGAGCAGACGCATCTCGCCGAGACTGGGGGGAATCTTGTTGTCGAGCACCAGGCCGAAGTCCCAGGGCCGCGCTTCGCGAACGTTCGCCTTCAGCACCGCCTCACCCGGCTCATCGCCCGGAGTCAGCTGCGCTTGGATTTGCTCCACCAAAGGGTCCTGTAGCAGGATTTGCAGCTCGGACTCCAGATTCCTGACATTGAGCGGCGGCCCTGCACTCAGCTCGAGGCGGCTGGTGAAGTACTTCGGCTTGAATCGCTTGGTGCCTTCGATCTCGATGCGCTCGAGCTTGCCCTCGATGATGCGGATCTCGATTGTGTCGTCGACAACCTTCTGGTCCGGAATGTGGGAATGACCGTGTTCCCGGTGATGCGAAGCGCGCGTATGAAGACGCGGATCGCATAGGGAAGAGCCTCTGGCTCGAGCGCGGGCTTCTTCGGCACCTCGATCGGCGGCGCCTCTTCCGGTTTCTCGTACGGCGGCAGCGCCGGCCGTCGGTCCGAGGGCCGGGTTTCGAAAATAGAACCCCCCGGTCCGCCGGGCGCCTGCGCCCACGCGGTGCTAAGGGTAGTGGACGCGATCACCAGTGAAACTGGCACCGCGCACTTGGACAAGAGCCGGTTAATCAGCAGCCTACCCTCGTTTCTTCTGATTTATCCCTAGGTGCGCTCAACCCAGTTTTGTTCCGTGCGCTCAGAACAACTGTGATATGTCTTCTCGTACCTTGACGCCGCGTTCGCTCCGCGGCACGCAGTTCCACTCCGCCATGGCGACCGCGATATCCCTGGCACTCGTGAGTACCGCCTCATTTGTAACGGAAGGCGACCCCGCCGCGCTCTTCAGCGGTACCGATCCTGCGCTGAAACTCGGGAGATAATTGTCCGGGTTGGTGGCCAACCCACCGCGGCCCGCGACCACGAAGCTGTTCTGCGCGCCGCCGGCGCGTCTTGCCGCGCAACGCTCCGGCAGGAGCCCGCTCACGTCGACGATTTCCTGCGGCAGCTGCGCGATGGCGCCGGCAATGTTGTTCTCCGGCGAAGCAACCACGATTGTGCCCTGAGTGCTAAGCGCGGAGGACGCCTGCACCAAGCTGTCGGCGCTCGGCAGGAAGTTGTTCGCGATAAGCGTGATGTTCCCGCCCGGCCCGCCGAAGGCATTCGCCGTGATCTGGCTCTTGTTCAGCGTTATGAATTGTGGGTCGATATTAATATTGCCACCACCGCCGACACCGCTCTCGACCGACGTCGTGATCTGAGAGCCCGTCAACTCGATAATGTTCGGGGCCGTCAGCTTGATGTTGCCACCGTCCGATGTCTCAGCGCGGGTCGAGATTGCCCCGCCATTCATGACGATATCAGTGCCGGCCGTGATATTGATGTCGCCGGTGAGGCCAGTTCCGCCCAGACTATCTGATGTAACCTCGCCGCCGTTTAGTATTTCCACACGGCCGGCAGAGCTCAACACCACGTCGCCACCATCACCGTCGCCCAGC
>CAYFXM010000005.1:0-18751 GCA_964346965.1 uncultured Actibacterium sp.
CCGGGGATACATTTGCCGAAGCGGCCTTGTTCTCAACCCGTTATCACTGCGATGCTATCGCGGCCAAGGATTCCACCGTGGTGGTGTTGGATAAGGTCACCATACTGTCGAAAATGGCGTGCGACCCTGAATTCGGCAAGGCGCTTGCGCAGAGGTTTGCCAGCCAAGTGCAAACCTATCGCCGCAAGCTTGAGATCTTGGCCATCCCCGGGGCCGAGGACCGCGTGTTTGTAGCCCTCGCAGACGGTCTTCTGAACGGCAAGGTCGTCGATTTTGCAGACGAGATAGGTCTGTCCCATGAAGCGACCTTCCGTGCACTCTCCAACCTCGTTCGGGTAGGCAGGGTGATCAGGCCACGACGAGGATGCTATCGCGCGAAAATGGTGTAATTACTTTTCGCCCCGAATGGCCGAGATCAATTGTTGCATTCGTTTTTTGTCTGCTAGACAAGGAACTGTAAGTTGATTGTAGAGGGCGCCCATGGCAATATCCTCTCACTAGATAACACATTGTTTTCTAACAAGAGTCGCACTTCAGGGTAGCGCCCTCCGCTACACAAAATAGAAGCGCATAATTTATCTTATGTTAAATATGGACATGGTCAGAGTCCTTTTCACAGTTCGGCCAATTGAATAGCTCTTCGCGTATCTATGGGCGGGAGACCAATAACTGAGAAACCTGCTCAACCGAATCCAACCAATGGGCAGTCCCTGGCCTTCTCCACTCGATCACCTCTCGAATTCGAGCCTGATCGTCTGCTAGATTTCGATAAAAAATGGGCTCATGATGAGCAATTCGATTTCGGAATTTTCGAATCCTGTCGATGTTGTCAAAAAGGCGCGCCCTAGCTTGAGACAGGGAAAGAGACCGATCATAGCCTGGAAATGCAGCGGCAAAGTGCAAATCCCAAATTCGCGCTTGTTGCCCACGCACAAATAGGTTTTGCCAAAACGCAAACTTTAACTCAGCGACTACTTTACCTGCTGTAGAGAAATTGTTCGCGCACGTTTGAAGGTCGTTCCGCGGCTGGTATCCACGTCCCCTCCTAGGCGTCGGCAACGTATATCCAAATCCTCGGTTTAGATGCCAATTTGGGCCGAAGACAGCCTCAATCCCTTCGACCGCGCCATTTCTGATCGACAACTCGCAATACTGAAGCATGATGTAGAAAGCCGCGGATAGGTCAGTATTCCAGCAATATAGCTGCATCGCACGGTGCCTATCACCACCTGTTTCCCTCAAATAAGTCCCGAATCTGGGAGGTGATAAGACCGCCTCCAAGTCCATGAGTTCTTGCGTGCTAAATGTGTGGGCCATCGAAGAAGCGCTTAACGAATTGTTGACGGAGGGATCATATGATCCTAAATAAGAAGCACAAGGCTTTGAGGTTCGCGAGTGCTTGCACTTTCCCTCATCGTCGAAAGATTGAATGACCCGCTGTCGAAAGGCAGCGGGTTTTCAGTTGGAATTGCAAAAAACACAGCTTGCAGCACAAGTCCATTCGTTGGCGAGCCAACGTACCAGATCAGGGGCTTAGGTCAGATGCGCAGTGTTCTTGGTAGTCGTCCAATGCAACTATCACAAAATCTCCATGTTTTGGATCATTGAGATGTACTGGTCCTATTTCCGCAAGATGCAGCACATCACCTGTAAGAAGCTCAAGCAGAACGGTTGAAGTGGGTTAATCTCTTGAGGAGCTATTGTAGCCAACTTTGAGTGCAAGTATCTGATGGGCCAAGAGTTCCGGTTCGATTTTTCCCGCCTCTGCAAGTTGGCAAAATCTTTGGTGAATATCATCTGGTAGATCAAAACTAATGCCGGGCATGACTACGCTTTCAAAGTTGGAAATCTTATTTGATGGAACTCTTCTAGCCTAATTTAGCTATCAATTCGCTACGTCTGCGTCTCATTCCTGCAAATAGATTCGGGAAAAGCCTCTCGCCGGATCTCGATCGAGTGTTCAGCCAGTACTGCCGGAATGCCCTCATCGAAGAAGAATTCTATTCTACCGGGAGTTTCTAGCATTTTGCCGATCTTTGATGCCGATCATTCGGGATGGGCATTCAAGAATGCGTTCCAGTCTGAGGACACCGGTCAAGCAGAGGGTGCAATGGACCAGGTGACTTCACAGTAGCCGTGTCTTTCCCATGGTCGTGGAGTCCCCAACCCCTTTCACGTCACAGATGTCGAGCAATTCAGCGGTATGTCATAAGCGCCTTGTCACTGCGCCTTTTATTGTTGGCGGCATGGACATCCTCTCGACACAAACCGTGGCTTTGAAAGACATGTTCTGATAGGCTTGAGGAACCTCCCTGTTTGATTTTGGATCCTTCCAAGTCACCGCCCTAGCCCAAGCTAGGGCGGTCAACTTTTTCCAAAATCCCACCTATTGCTTTGACCTTTTTCAACAAGCTCGCAGCTTCCCCACCGGGTTTCACCGAGAACCAGCCCCCAAAACCAATACAGCATGAGTTGCAATAGTATACTTTCGTAGATACTGTAGCGCGAACCCACGCAAGGATTCCTGCTATGCGCTTCACCCGCTCAAAAACCCTCATCACACTCGCGACTGCTCTGCTTATCGCCGCTGTTGCACCATCAAAACCCGTGCGTGCGCAGAGCTACCCGATCGATTGCGCGATCCTGTTGTGCCTGGCGGGCGGATGGCCGGCGTCTGAGCCCTGCGCAAAGGCCCGCGCCGAGTTTATCCGGCGGATCACTCCTTGGCCGGTCGAGCCACCGCTCCAGATCTGGCGCTGTCCGATGGGCGCCTCTTTTGAGGTGGACCCTCAGCGGCCGGTTGGCCCGCGGCTGTTCGACGCCCTGCTCCACAAGGATGCTTACCGTCCGCGCCAATCCCGCCCTCTGCACGGCCCGGACGCCACGGGGTTGCCATCCGCTGCCCTGTGGCCCGAACCCGCGCCCGGCACCGATCTCGTGTCAGCGGAGTTGGCATTGCGCCTCGTTCAGGACCGCGCAGATATCGACATCAGCGGGTCGGACTTCAATTTTGTGCGGTCCATTCGCGTCTATGACGTCCGATACGCAAGGCAACACGAGTCAGGCGATGATGGCGATTGCAATCGCAGTGCGCTGGTCATGCTCGGACGCTATGGGCTCCAGGGCGATTTCTCCTGGCAAAGGTCGTCCATATCGGACTTGCCCGCCGCGCACACCGGTGTTGAGCGTTGGGGCCAGTACTGTCCCGGCGTCGATCATCGGTCCGTCTTCGTGGACTGGCGCGACTATGAAGGCAATTATGGGTTCGAGCAGGTGAACTATTAGGGGTCTGCTCCGCATTCCCTAGGGCCTTTGCCCCTGGGTGACCGGATCGCGGCCCGCCAACCCCGAATACACGACACCAACGTCTCTAATCCTGTCGCTGACCCTGGCTGCCGATATACGCCAAGGCCTCAAACCCGAGCGCGCATTTCTCCGCATCGCTGAGCTCGGGATCGCTTGCCGCAACATCTTGCGGACCCTTTGCCCACCGCACCGCCAGGGCGCCTGTATTCCAACGATAGACCCACCCGACGATGGTCCTCTCCTTCGCGCCGATCAGCCGCGCAATTGCGACGGCTTCGGTCTCTTCTTCCTGCACTGGTAATAAACTTTCTATTCAAATTCTGAACGCGGTGCCCTTTTCCTCCCCACTATCAAACGCTAGGGGCGCACACCGGTCGTTCCTGTCTTCAATCATTGCTAAATAAGATTGGCCTGGACGGTCCAAGCCGGGCTTTTGAGCTCCTCTCCGCTCAGAATTAGTCTCGTTTCAAAACCACGCGGTCAAATCCTGTGGTCGGGCTCCGTGGCGGCTTCCACGAGGGCCAACACCTCGGCCGCGTCAAAGCCGATTGCGCGGGCCAGAACGACCAGCTCCACAACATCAATCCGACGCTGACCACTCTCAAGACGTGCAACAAGGGACTGGTGGCATTTAAGCTTTGCCGCCAGTTCGTCCTGCCCAAGCCCGGCCTTGATCCGTGCGTCGACCAACGCCCGACACAGTGCCACCTGCCCTTTGCTTCTGATTGTTCTCGCCACGCGTCACATACCTTTCGTGACGTCGCTACCGGAAGAAATCTGTTATCTAAAAAGTAGATACTGAGAGAGGGTTTCAGGGTCGGTTTTCGTCGGACGATAGCTCTGGCGCACGCGGGTGAACCCATCAGTCCCCCACCACCTTCAGGAACCTGCCGTAGGCTTCACTCACACCCCGCACCTCCTCGAACGCGCGGGCACGTTCCGCCTCCAGGCACCGGAAGTAGGCCTGAGCGTCACGCAGGTAGATCTCGAAGTCGCGCAGGAGGATATCGCGATAGTCCCGGGCCTTTTGCGAATCACGCGGCACATAAGGAGGCGTGGGGGCAATGCAGCCACTCGCAATTCCGGCCCCAGAAACAAGAAAATACATGACCATAACCTGCAACAGGCGACAGGGCTTCAACCTGAGGTTTCTAAATCTTGTTAAGGACTTGATAGACGCCAAGGGCCATGCCTAGAGTTTGAGAGACCAAGATACAGCCGTATCTTTCGCAATATACCTTGCGGTTAATACTATACTATCGTAACTCTGGGCTTCAAGTAAGAACGCCCAGTCGTTGCGCCTTTGAAGAAAGCGTGAGCCGGGCCATGAACTGGGACATCGAAGCACCAAATGTTGTCACGGAAGCCAGGTTCCGCGAGCTCGTGGAAAGCGGCCATCGCGCAGAGATCCTGTGCCAGGACTCCGCGCATAAGAAGGGACCGAGCTACTACGGGACCTGGATCATGCGGACCGTCTCTGACGATGGGGTGGAGAAGCTTCTGGTCACCGCCCGCTCGCGATCCTCGTTCAACGACATCAAGATCCGCGAGTTCAAGACCATCACCGGCGTGGTCTCCTTCCTCATCGGCATCGGCTTCACCCACGCGGATGTGCCACTGCTGGAAGGCCAGCGCACATTGCATAAGCTCTCCGCGTCTGAGGAAGGCAGCAACCGCTAGCCTCCTTCTCGTCCACCTACTCGCCGCGCCTCTGTCGGCCCAGGTCGTGCTGGTCATGAGGCAGGACGGCGCGCTGACACCATCGCAGCCACAAGACCGGTTCGCGCGGACCTATCGCGACGGCCTGCGGCAAGGCGGGCGAGACGATAGGCTGGCCATTCTCGGAAACCCTTCCACCGACCGAGGGGAAAGTGAGGCGCAACTCACCGCGCGGGCTCGCCCGGCGCCCCTGCCTGCAAGCGACGTCCTGTCGGCCATCGAGGCCACGGCCCTGCGCTACGGGTCTCACCCCGGCCTGCGACAGGCCGGTCTCTCCGTCTCGGATTGGCGGGTGCTTTTCCGTGCCAATATCGAGGTGGAGAGCGCCTACCGTCAGGAGGCCATCTCAAGCGCGGGGGCCATCGGCCTGGGACAACTCATGCCTGCCACCGCGCGCGATCTCGGCGTCGACCCAAATGATCCGCTCCAAAACCTCGATGGCTCGGCCCGCTACCTAGCCCTGATGCTGCAGGAGTTCGGCGATCCGCGCCTGGCACTGGCCGCCTACAATGCCGGACCCGAGGCCGTGCGCCGGTCCCGAGGCATTCCCCCTTTCCCAGAAACCCAAAATCACGTGGCCCGCGTCCTCAGGGTCGCGACCCGATTGCAAGGATCCAATTCATGAGACACTCCACATCCCTCTTCGTGACCTGCGCCGCCCTTGTCCTGCTTGCCGCAGACCCCGCCCTGGCCCAAAGCATCGACCTTTCCCCGATCCAAAGCCTCCTGCAGGGCATCGTCGATGCGCTCACCGGCCCTCTTGGGGTCGTCATTGCCACGCTCGCCGTGATTGGGGTCTTCCTCAGCTGGTTCTTCAACATCATCGACCTGCGACAGGCGCTCTGGGTGCTCGTGGGCATCGCCGGCGTTGCCGCAGCCCCCACCATCGTTGCCGCGGTCTTTGCCGGTGCCTGAACGCGCGCCCCTCTTTCTCGGCCTCGTGCGCCCGCCCAAGCTTCTGGGCTTGCCCATCATGTATGCGATGGTCTGGCTCTTTGGCACGGTGCTCCTGTTCGTCTGGGTGCAACATCTCGCCGTCATCGGCGTGGCCGCCCTCCTCTACCCGCTTTTGTGGAAGGCTGCAGACTGGGACCCGCGGTTCATCGACGTGGTCCTCACAGCGCTGCAGGAGACACCGCCCACGCGAAACCGCTCCATCCATGGCGGGGACAGCTATGCCCCGTGACGAGAGGCTCGATCCCCGCACCCTGACACCGGAGTGGTATGCGCGCGAGACCCGTCTCGCGCATATGCTGCCCTATGTCAGCCTGGTGGATGAGCACACCGTGCGCACGCGGGGCAATGAGCTTTTCCAATGCATCCGGCTCGAGGGCGTCAACAGCTATACCACCGACGATGCCTATCTCGACAAGATCACCGCGCTCTTCGCCCGGATCATCGCCCAGCTCGGGCCGGAGTTCAGCTACTACGTCCACAAGCTCTCCAAGGCGATTGCGCCGGAGTTGGAACCCCTGCGCGAGGAGAGTTTCGCGGGCGAGGTGGACCGGCTCTGGCGGGCGCGGCTCGCGACGCGCGGACTGCGCGACAAGACCCTGACCCTGACGGTCATCCATCGCCCGCCCCTTCGGGGCGCCCTGCCGTTTCTCAACCGCAGCGCCCCTGACCGGCTCAGGGAAGAGACCGAGAAACGCCTGCGACGCCTGGGGGAGGCCGTAAACGTCCTTCTGTCGGGCCTCTCTGAGCTTTCCCCGCGCCTCCTCTCGGCCGAGACCGGCGAGCTTGTCGGCTTTCTCGGAGCGCTCAACACGGGCCAGGAACGACCGCTCTATCCGGCGGGCGCTTTCGGGTTTCTGTCCACCAATGTGGCCAATACGCGCGTGACCTTCCGGGGCGATCATTTTGAGCTTTCCGAGGGCGTGGCGGGGCATCGTTTCGGCAAGAGCTTCACCATCGGGGAATATTCGGAAGGAACCTCCTGCACCATGTTCGACATGCTGAACCTGCCCGTCGACATGATCGTCACCCAGTCCTTCACACCGATCAATTCGAACCTCATGGCGGGCCGGATCAAGCGGCAGAAACGCCAGATGCAGGCTTCAAAAGATGCCGCCCTGTCCCTCATGGAGGCGCTCGATATCGCCGCCGATGACCTGGAAGCCAAGCGCCAGTGCTTTGGCGAACACCACATGGTGGTGACGCTATTCTGCGACACCCTGGAGGAATTACAGACGCTCGGCGCCGAGATCGTCAATGCCGCCGCCGCCGAAGGGGTGAAGATGATCAGCGAACGGGTGGCCGCCAAAGCGCATTATCTCAGCCAGCATCCCGGCAACCAGCCCAAACGCGTGCGCGCCAGCGCCATCACCAATCGCAATTTCGCGGATTTCGCGGCCTTCCATCGCACCCAACGGGGCAAACCGGCGGGCAAGCTTCCCTGGGGCAAGGTCATCACCCTCTTTCCAACTCCTGAACAGAGCGCCTACCGGTTTTCCTATCACGAGCAGGGCGCACCCGACAAAGAACCCACCAGCGGCCATACGCTGATCATGGGGCGTCCCGGATCGGGCAAATCCGTCCTTTCGGCCTTTCTCATGACCCAGGCGCGGCGCGCAGGCGCCCGGATTTTCGTGTTTGACTACCGGCTCGGCATGGAAATGGCCGTCCGCGCAGGTGGTGGGCGTTACGCGGCCCTGAGTGCCGGGCAGCCCACCGGGCTCAACCCGCTCTGGACCGAAATTGACAACCGCGGCACCGCCTGGCTCTCGGACTGGCTCGCTACCCTGCTCCATCGCCCGGATCGGCCACTGACCCCGGCTCAGACCAACCGTCTCCAGGAGGTCGTGCGCCAGAACGCGGAAGCCGCCAACCCGGCCTTGCGGAACTGGCAGGATTTCGCATCGCTCCTTGTCTCCACCGACGATGGCGGCGATCTGCACCAGCGGCTTCTCGAATGGACCCCGGAGGGGCGCTATGGCTGGATCTTCGGGCAGACCCTGGAAGACACGTTTTCCCTGAAGGGGGATATCGTGGGGTTCGATCTCACCGGCATTCTCGACAGCGAGGCAGAAAAGGAACGCATGGCCGTTCTCTCCTATCTCTTCCGCCGGGTCGAACGCGAGATCGAGGACCGCCGCCCAACAATCATCGTCGTCGATGAGGCCTGGAAGGCGCTCGACAACGCCTATTTCGCCGAGCGGCTTTCAAACTGGCTGGTGACCGCGCGCAAGCAGAACACGGTCGCGGTGATGATGACCCAATACGCGAGCCAGCTTGAGCGTACCCGAACCGGCAAAACCATCGTGGAGGCGGTGCCCACCCAAATCCTGCTGCCGAACATCCGTGCCAATGCCTCCGACTATGCCATGTTGAACCTCTCCGAAAAGGAGCTGGATGTTCTCCTCAACACCGGCAGCGACAGCCGCCTTGCGCTGATCCGCGACGACCAGGGGTCGATCGTCGTCGATGCCGATCTGAGCTCCCTGGGGCCCAATCTCACCATTCTCGGCGGCATGGAAAAGGGCGAAGCCCTCGTGGGCGCCGATTACCGCGACCGACCCGATTTCTGGAGGCTTTCATGATCCGCCTTTTCTTTTTTTTAGCAGCACTCGGCATGCTTACTGCCTGCACCCAGTACCGGGAACCACAGGCCAACTGCTTTGCCTTCCTCGCGGCCACCACGCCCGGGGAGCTCGACTGCCAGTTCACTCCGCTTGGCGCGCCGGAGGACAACAGTGACGCCTAGGCTCTCCCTGATCCTCGTCTCGTTGCTCCTGCCCGCCCTCGCCCTTGCGCAGGGCGTGCCGACGAATGACACCGCACTGACCCTGCGAGATCTCCTTGAGACCCGGGATCGGGAGGCCGATTTGGCCACCCAAACGGAGAAGCAGGCGGTGCGCGCAAGCATCACCGAGATTGAAGAGGCGCAGCTCGCCACCCTGCAGCGCATCCTTGAGGCGCAGACAAATTTTGGTGGCCAAAGCCTGACCGCAATGGTCGTGGATCTGGAGGAGGGAACCGGCGACCCCGACCGCGCGGCAGAGGCCGTCTATGGGACGGGCGAGACCGATCCCAACCCGGGTAGCGCCCAGATGTTCGGGGACGCCGCAGAGACCATCGAGCAGCTCATCATTCGCGTTGCCCGCGAGACCAGTGGACGCGCAGGGGTGGCGAGTGCCGGCCTCTCGCCTGTTCAATGGCGCGCCCTCCTGCAAGCCCTCATCTGGCAGGAAAGCCGGTTCTCCATCGGCGCCCGCTCCCCGGTTGGTGCCTTCGGTCTCACCCAGATCATGCCCGGCACCGCGAGCGATCTCGGCATCCACCCGGACTATTACGACAGCCCCTACCTGCAGGTGCACGGCGGCGCGCGCTATCTCGACGCCCAGCTCAAAACCTTCGACGGCAATATCATCAATGCGCTGGCCGCCTATAACGCAGGCCCCGGCCGGGTGTTCGAATATGGCGGCGTGCCGCCCTTTGCCGAGACCCGGCACTATGTCACCGCCATCCTTGCCCGCTACAATCTTTATCTGAGCCGGATCGGGGGCATCGAGGCCCTGGGCACAATCGATCCCGTGCTCCTCGCCAATGCGCACCTCTCCCTCACCGGACATGGGGCGGCGGTATACGGCGGCCATTCCCCGACCGCGATCCGCCAGGCTGCCCTGCGCATCCGCGACATTGTCGAGCGAATTTCTGAGACCAAAAACGTGCAGGAAAGCATGGCGCTCAACACCTATGCCCGCGCGGAGCTGGGCCGCCTTGTGGCCGCCCGCATCCGACTTAAAGCCGCCCGCGCCCGCACCCTCTCAGCCGCAGATCTTTCCCAAACCGCTGCCCGTCGGGCGGAAGGCGACTTTATGGATTTCACACTCAGGGATTTGGATTGATGAAACACCTGCTTTCGAGAACAGCCTTGGTCCTGACGATCGGACTTGGCCTGCATCTCCCCGTCCCCTCCCCTGCGCTCGCTCAGGGTGTGCCGGTCGTGGACACCCAAAATATCGCGCAGAACATCCAGCAGCTCCGGCAAATGCTCGAAGATGAAATCCTGCAAAACGAGCAGCTGACACAGCTTCGCGAGCAACTCGCCACGCTGACAGACCAACTCGCCGAGTTGCAGCGCACCTATGAGGCCCTGACCCGCATCGCCGAAGTGCCGGAGATTATCCGCACCGAGATGGAAGACGAGCTGAACGGCCTTCTGGATCAGGAGTTCGGGGATATCCTGGCCACCATCGAGGCGATCAAGACAGGGGACTTTTCGGGGCTCTCCGGCTCAGGCTCCGACGAGATCGAAACCCAGATGGACCGGGTGCTGGCCGATCTGGGGTTTGATGAGGACACGCTCTCGGAAATGGCCAGAAGCGGCAACCCGAGCGCAAACCGCCTGGCCACCCAGGCCACCACAGGCGCGCTGGTCTCGGCCGCGGCCCAAAACAGCTATGAGGATGCCGGGCAATCTCTGGAACGTGTCGACCGGCTGGTCGGGCTTATCGATGACATGGATGAGCTCAAGGAAAGTGTGGATCTCAATACCCGCGTCACGGCAGAGCTGGCCATCGCGCTCGTCGCCCTCTGGCAGCTCGAGGCGGTGCAGACCGTGGGTGATGGCACCGGCGGTGTGATCGATGCGGCCACCATCGCCGAGGAACAGCGGTTCATGGAGTTCACCCTGCCCGAGCTGAACGCCGACTGATCAGGGGATAGCGACTTATGGCAAGCGAACAAGACATCATCGAAGAAGAACTGGTCTATGGGGCGCTCCGGCGAGAAAAGCTCTGGCAACGTCTCGGTCTGATCGGGCTCATTTTCGGCATCCTCGGCTGCCTCAGCGCGGCGCTGGTCGCGGTTCTGGATGTTGATCCCCCGCCCGTGGTCGTGCCCTACGATCCCGCCACCGGCTTTGCCCTGCCCGAAGCCTCCGTCGGCGCCACGTCGGTGACGGCAAACCAGGCCATTATTGAGGCGGAGGTGTTTCGCTATGTGACCGACCGCGAGATCTATAACCAGCTCGACAATGATCTGCGCATCCGCAGCGTGCTGCGCCGCTCCGACCGGGCCGCAGAAACCAGCCTGCGCCAGATATGGGACAGCGCCAATGCCCACTATCCCCCTACGGTTTACGGCCCCAACGCCCGGCTCGATGTGGAGATTCTCAGCGTCAACCGGATCGGGACCAACCGCGCCACCGTTCGTCTGCGCAAGCGCCTGAGTTCGATCAACGGCGCCCAGACCGGTCTCTTCACCGCCACGCTCCTCTTCGAGTTCCGCCCCGAAACCCGTCGCTCCATCGACGAGGTCTGGACCAACCCCTTCGGTTTCACGGTGCTCGAATATGCCATCCGCTCGGACAGATTGGAAAACTGATGCGCTTCTTTACATCACGTCACAAGGGCCTCTCGTCCCCATCACGCGCTGCGCGGCAGGGGTCTGGCAGCTCATCCCGGTCTGAGGCCGCATGGCTGGGTCAGATTGGTTTTGCGACCCTGCTTCTAGCCCTGCTGCCATACGCGACCCTCGCCGAGGCCATCCCGAAGGGCGGCCCCCGGGACAGCCGGGTGCGGCTTGCCACCTATCAAACCGCCCAGGTCTATCGCCTCAGCCTCTCGCTCACCCATGTCACCACCGTCGAGTTCGGCGAAGGCGAAACCATCCGCTCGATCATCGCGGGCGACACCGAAGGGTTTGAGATCGACGGGGTGCCTGGCGGGCAGGCCTTCGCAATCAAGCCGGTCGCGCGCGGCGTGCATACCAACGTGACCGTCTACACCAATCGGCGCAGCTACTATTTCAACGTCGAGGAGACCCCCAGCCCAACCTTCTACGTGGTCCAGTTCCGCTACCCCGACACCAAACCCCGGCAGGACCGAGCCGTCGCAGCCCATCCTCCCAATTACAATTACGGCGCCAGCGCACAGACAGAGTTCACACCTACCCGGGTCTGGGATGACGGGACGTTCACGTATTTCGAATTCGCGCGTAACGCCCCCGTCCCCGCGATCTTCCGCTATGCAAGTGGTCGCGAGAGGACGGTCAACACCCAGGCCACCCGAGACGGTGTGATCCGGGTTTCCGGCGTAAGCCCCCAATGGGTGCTGCGGATCGGCGAGGATCTGGTCTGCATTCAGGCAACCCCGCCCGTGGGAGGGACATCATGAGCACCCCCGACAGTGCCGATCTCGACAAACGCCTTGCCGCCTTTGAAGAGGGCAACACCCACCGGCCCCCGACACCCTCGCGTCGCTCGCCGCTTCTGGCCATGGCCATCATCGCCCTGATCGGTCTCGGCGGGGTCCTGCTTTATCTTCTCTCCCAGCCGGAAGAGGAAGCTGCCCTGCCCACCGCAACACCAGATGTGTTCCAGAGCGCCGGTGACGGGTTTGGCGTCCTCGAAACCCTGCCGCCCCCCGCGAGACCAGAACCGGAGGTGATCCTCCTGACCCCGGAGCCCGCCCAACCCAATGCCGAGATGGAAGCCCTGATTGCCTCCCTTCAGGCCCAGATCGAGGAGCTGCGCAGCGCGCCGGCACCTGTGGCCGAAGACAATACCGCTGCTACCGAGGCTATTGAGGCCCTCACCTCCCAGATCGCGGCCCTGCAAACGGCCTCGGAGACCGCCCAGGCGCAGTTTCGGGAGGAGCTCACCGCCCGCGACCGCGCGCTCGACCAGATGCGCATGGATCTTGAGCTGGCCCGGTTGGAAGCCAGCCGCCCGGCCCCCGCCCCCGCCGGACCGTCGGATGCCGAGTTGCGGGCCCGCGAGGAAGAGGCTAGGCGTCTGGCCGATCTCGAACGCCGCGCCTCTGAAGAACGCGCCTTTCAGGCCCGTCGCATCACCTCCCCCACCCTCGCCTTCGGCGGATCTGCCAATGCTGGGGAAACTGAGCTTTCCAAGCGCAATTTCGGGGAGGTGACTGATTTCGTGCTGAACGGGGCCCTGCCCTCCTCCGTCACCCAGGCCGAGGTGATCGCCAATCCCGCAAACACCATCGTGCAGGGCACCATGATCCAGGCCGTCATGGAAACCGCCCTCGACAGCTCCCTGCCCGGCCAGACCCGCGCCGTTGTCTCCGAGGATGTCTTCAGCTTCGATGGCACCCGCCTTCTGATCCCACGTGGTTCCCGGCTCATCGGCCGCTATCGCTCCGGCATCGATATCGCAGAGCGCCGCGTGACCATCGCCTGGGATCGGATTATCCTGCCCACCGGTCAAACCATCCGGATCAGCGCCTTCGGCGGCGACGAGCTGGGCCGGTCCGGTGTCACCGGCTTTGTCGACACCCGGTTTGACGCGCGTTTCGGCTCGGCCGCCCTTATCTCGCTGATCTCCGCCGCGCCCGGAACCGCGGCCGCCTCCATCGATGAGGAGACCACCGCCGATGTGCTGGAAGACATCGGCAATGATCTGGCAGACGCCACCGACAGCGTGATCGGCGATTACCTTTCGATCGGGCCGGTCATCTATGTCGATCAGGGCGCGCGGGTCACCGTCATGGTCGACCGTGATCTGGAGATTTTCTGAAGAAATGTCGCTGAGCTACCTCCAAACCTCCCTCGATCGCATCGCAGCCGCGTCCCGCGACGATATCATCGAGATCTGCATCAATCCCGATGGCACCTGTTGGGGCGAGTTTCAGGGGGATCACTTCATGCGGGCCCTGGAGGTGCCGCTGACACCAACCGAGGTCCGGGATCTGGGCAACCAGATCGCCTCCGGCGCCAACACCACCTTGAGCAAGGACCGCCCCATCGTGTCGGTCTCGATCACCTATCGGGATCGCCCGATCCGGGCGCAGGTCATCACCCCGCCGGCCGTCCACTCGGCCATGTCGATCAGCCTGCGGTTTTTCTCCAGCCTGCCCCTCGAGGGGATTGAACTTGCCTTCCTCTACGGGAAGGAACGCAAGCTCGAGAAATTGCGCCTTGAAAAGACACGCGCGCTGCGAGAGGTCGTGGCCTCGGGCAGGATCGACGACGCCCTGACCTTCTGCGTTGAAAACAAGCTCAACATGATTGTCTCGGGAGGCACTTCCACCGGCAAGACCGTCGCCGCCCGCAAGATCCTCTCCCAAGTGCCCCCCGAAGAACGCCTCGTCACCATCGAGGAAGCGGCCGAGCTGCTGCCAACACAGCCGAACGCCGTAACCCTCATCGCCAATCGCGATGCCCCGTTCCAGACGGCCGATGTCCTGCTGACCTCCGCGCTGCGCATGCGCCCCGACCGGATCATCCTCGGCGAAGTACGCGGCAAGGAGGCCATGACATTCCTCGAGGCGATCAACACCGGCCACGGCGGGTCCATGACAACCCTTCACGCCGAAACTCCGCAACTTGCCGTCCAACGCCTCGCCATCGCCGCGCTCAAAACCGAAATCCCCATGACCTATGCGGACATGATCCAATACATCGAGAACTCCATCGACGTGATCATCCAGACCGGACGCCACGACGGCAAACGCGGCATCACCGAATTCTACCTTCCCGGCGCCACCCAGATCGGAGCAATCCCATGAAAACCTTTGAGTATGATGTGCTTTCATTTCCAATGACGCGTAAGACAAGCCTCGCCGACATGAAGACCAGCTTGAACGCGAAGGGGGCCGAAGGCTGGGAGGTGGTTTCGATCAGCTCATCGGAATTCGCCAATATCGGGCATACGGTGTTCCTGAAACGGGAAACAACATCTCGCGGGGTCGGGTCTTGATGAAACTCAGCCGCGCCTTCACGCCACTGTTGTTGGCTTTTTTCTTGGTTGCATCACCCGCGAGGGCAGACCGTGACCTGGTCCCAAGCATGCAGCAAAGCTTCGATGTCTGCTCCGACCGGCCAGCTGAACCAGCATGGATGCAAAACATCGCACTGCGTGAGGCCTACCAGCGGGTATTGGTCCAGGATATCTATCGGTCACAGAACCTCGAGCGGATTGTCAGGACCGGCAGCTGCGCCTGTGCAATACGTTTCCCTTCCTGGGACGAAGCTGAAGCCACGTTTCGCGCAGACCACACCGGTGCAGACCGGTGGGAAATGTTGAAGGCCTCGGACCAGTATAATCGCCGCGCTAACGCAATGCGCACCGAGGCAAAGTCGATCTGCGAAGCTGAAGGCAATTGGTAAGGTAATCTCCCGATGAGCGTCGTCACATATTTCGTTGAAACCTCGCAGGGCTATCTCGACACAGCCGCCGAAACACAATTCGGAGCGGTGGCCGCGACGGTGGGAACCCTGTTGGTCTTGGGAACAACACTCGTCGTGATCCTCGTCTTCCTCAACATGATCTATCAATACCGGGCCATGGATGGCCGCACCGCCTTTTGGCTGGCGGCCAAGATTGCACTCATAGGGGTATTCGCCACCAACTGGGTTCAGTTCAACGCGCTCTCCTCTGCCATTCTGGCGGGCATTGACAGCATCGCCGGGTCGCTTGTTGCCTCGGTCGGCGGGGGTGCCCCCGGCCCGTCCGGAACCTTCGCGGAAGAATTTGACCGTCTGATCGCGGAACTCGGAGAATATCTGAACGCCGCCGGGTCAGAGTTGAACTGGATGGCGGGGGCAATGCTGGACATCGTCGGGGTTCTACTCCTCTCAATTCTTGGCGGGCTGGCGGCCTTTATCCTCGTCGCATCACGGCTCATGATCGCGCTTCTGATCGGTATCGCGCCGGTCATGATATTCCTCACCCTCTTCGAGGTGTCCAAAGACTACTTCGCGCGGTGGCTGTCCGCACTGGTGTCCTTCTCACTTTATCCAATCGTGGTGGCAGGCATCTTCGCGACAATCACCGGTGTTTCCTCCGCTCTCATCGGCGAACTTGGTGACCCAGAAGGGGCCACCAACATCGGCGCACTCATCCCCTTCTTCATGATGGTCCTGATGGCCAAGGGCTTCATCATTGCCACGCCGTTCATCGTTCGCGCGATCTCTGGCAACATCATGATGCCCGCCCTCTCCGGTGGACTTGGCGGCAGTTTCGGCTTTGCGCGGGCGGCCATGGGCAGCCAACAAGCCTACAACCGATACCTAATCGGCGGTGCCAGCGGGGCGGAATACGCCGCCCTCAGGGCAAGGCAGTTCTTTGGTGTTCAGCAAGTCCCGATCCGTCAAAGCGGCGGCCAGTCCGCTCCCGCCACCGGGTCCGGTTCTCCGGGGTCCGGATCAAAGATGCTGGCCCAGTTGGCGAGGCTCGGCAGGTTGGGCAAGAGGTGAGACGGCCACAGAAGGCGAACATCAGCGCCTGAGACTTTGTTTCAATAACAGTAGCCCGCCTGCCGGATATACCGCCGGGCATCCTTGGTCTCGAATTTTCTGTACCGTCCACCTGAATAGCGCGCGCAATCCAACGCGTTTCCGCTCGCGATGACGGCCGCCGCAAGATCGGTCTCTTCAACGAAACATGTTCCGATGTAGCGGTCGTAGCTCGTGTCGCCGTTGAGTTTGCACACAACCGTGCGACCGGCCACAAGCCTCTGCAGCGTTTTCGTTGCCGCGCGATAGCGGGCCTGTCCTCGCTCGGGTGCATCAATGCCGTTGAGCCTTATTTTCACCCCGCCGAGCCAGAGCGTATCTCCATCGATGACCTTAGCCCTGCCCCTTACCTCTTGGGCGTTTGCGGGAATTGCCGCTAGGCACATGACCAACAATGTAGCAAGAACGTGAGAAGCTTTGCGGCACCGCATCGCAGTTACTTCACCTGGATCTGTTGAGGAGAGGAAAGAACGATCTGCGGCTTTCCCTTGTACATCTGAATGCGCCCTTCCATTCTCACACGGCGCCCCTCAAGAGAGAAGATTCCGCGAAAAGCATCAATCTTACTCCTGAAAATTACCCCGTAGAAAACGTGATTGGGAAAGCGTCCACCAAAGTTGACGAATGTCGTGCCGCCTTTGCTTCGCGACACCTGGCTGACAACACCTTCGACAGTTACAAATTCTCCGACATGCCGAGACGCTTCCTGTGGAGAAATGGTCTCGGCGCTGGCGACCGTGGCAAATAGAAGAGCCATACCAAGGGAAATAACGACGGATCTCAGAAATTTCATGAGCCTAATCCTCTGTAAGCCACAATTACTGGAACTCGGTCGATGTCACGAGACAGCCGCCCAATCACTGGGCGGCAGGCCCCGACACGACCCATGCACTAAGGCGACGAATTCTGCTTTCGGATAAGGGCCTGACGCGCTTTGATCTGCTCCGTCGTCGCAATGACAACGGCTATTCTTTCGGCATCGGCTGGATGCGTCCCCCAGAACGACAGTTGTCCATTCTCGGATTTGACCTCCTCATCGCGCGCAAAAAACTTTGCCCCTTTTACCGGGTCGTACCCTGCCGCATGGGCGATGCGAGTGCCCAGCATATCGCTTTCCAACTCATAGGTTTTCGAGAAGGCGAAACCGCCGACTGCAGCTCCCAACTCCATATTCTGGCTGACAGCGTTTGGATCGGCATATGGATTGTTCGCATTGGCTGCAGCCGTCAGCGTGCCCATGATCAGGGCGCCCACAAGCTGTTGCGTTTGTTTTTTCTGAATGTGCTGGCCGATCAGATGCCCGTACTCATGCCCAAGGATAAACGCGACCTCATCATCACTCTTAACATCCTGGAGGATCGGCAGCGAAAAGCGAATAACAGGCGCCTTATTACCAGGCTTTGCATAGGTGAAATACGCGTTTCGCTCGTCCATCTTTCGGTCGAGTTCCAAACCCACATTGCAGTCAATGTCCGGCTTGTTCGCCAGTTCGTTTTCGCAGAATTTCTTCGCAACAGGCTCCACGCGACGCGCGACGCGATTGAACCGGGCAATGCCCGTTCGTTCACTGGCAAGACGGCGTTCTGGCTCGGCTTGAGCTTCGACAAACATCGTATCCGCACGGCTAGTAATCGCCGCATCGACTTTCGGCATTTGATAGGTGGTGCCGCAGGCGGCCAACGAAGCCAGCGCAAGGACAGAAAAAACAAAACGAACAAATTTCAAAACAAACTCCTTCACCATTTATTAGTCCACCTGCAACCTAAAGATGTTCAAATATAGGCGCAATGCGATCCGGCGACTGGCGTTGGATTTTCCAGTGAAGGAGCACTGTTCGGCCTTGGTTAACTGGAGCGTTTTCAGCCCATTCCCGACCTTGGACAGGCGGAAGGGATGCTGCAATTGCAGCCCGCGTAGCTGCCAATCTTTGGAGAGCCCCACAATCAGGAGATTGTGGGGTTTCTGGCCTTATCCATTCGCTGATGAATCTCGTCAGTGATGACAGCGCAAAGCCCCGGCTCATGCGCATATCAAGAGATGCAAAGTGTTCGGTGAGCTTCACAGCGTTTTCTTCCAAAAGCCGTAAACTCAAATCGACCGCTGGAAAACTCATCCTCTGGATCATAGCCAACAACGCGTCAATTACCGATGATCTCTCCGTCGTGAGCTATGACATCTCTTTGTGACAAGCCCGGGTCGCCCCCTCTGGCTCTGACGTGCCATAGTGGGCTTGGCTAGGGATTTTGATTGCTCAATATGATTCTTGCAATCTTTTCACCAACTTGCTGACTGGCCAGGGCTGAGGGATGGATCAGGTCAGCCCCGTGATAGTCCCGGCTACCTTCTGGGACCAATTCCTTGAGCGACAAGAAGTGCAGCCCTTCATCAGAATTAGACAGGCGTTCCAAACGTCGCTCAAATTCGTCCCCTTCGTCTGCGCAGTGTTCAATTGGAGAGGTGACGCCGGGGGTTCGTAGATAGCCGACATAAATCACTTGAGCTCCTTCAGAGCGCAGCTTGGAGA
>CAYFXM010000005.1:18784-27587 GCA_964346965.1 uncultured Actibacterium sp.
GGAACGGTGCCCGATTGGCCGTTCTTGGCGATGAGTTTCTCCAACTTCCGATCACATCTCACGCAACCGCAGCCAAGCCACAGATCGTTCCCCCCACCACTGAGGATGACCCAATCCCACTCTCCCCTGACATATTGCTTTTTTATATCGGCCCCGAGCGCTCCAGTGATCGGAAGCGAATACCGCATGAAAGCTCCGTTTCTGGATCGATCAACGACAGGGACACCGAGTTCTTTTCCGACGGATTTTGGAATCGATCGCCCTGAGAGCCGATTCCAGGCGAGCAAGGAATCTCCCATCGCAAGAACTTGAGGGGCATCCTCCTCAACCGGGCCTCCCGAACAGGCGCCTAGCATGAACATGGAGAGAAGCGCGGTACATTTTAGCGTGAACTGTCTCATGGTTACCTACTGCAGGTTTTAATCAATTTCCTGCCATCTTCCCGATTCTCACTTAAGGCTTGGTAAAGGGTCCTTCGGGCAACCTGAGCCATATGAGAATTCTCTCCGTCATCCTTTTTGGCGCTGACGGAGCCCCCAGGATGAAACTCGATTATGAGGTTGGATTATGAAGACTGTGCTCATGACTGCCGCCACAATGGCCTGCCTGTATGCGCCTAGTGGCGCGATAGCAGAAACGACCGAACGCTTTGTCACCGAAGTCCGTGGCACGACCATGGCGATCACCTTGACGCGACCGTTCCCCACCTCATTCGAGATACGACTGAAAAGGGGCTACAAAGATGTTCCAAATCTTGAAATGCACGAACGCATGCAAGTTGCCCTAAATCTGATCGGTGGCTGCAAGTTTGATCCCGCATCACTGCAAGTCAACGGCCGCGACATCATCGCTCATATCCATCGAGATTGCTGGTACTATCCAGATCGTGTTCGACTGCAGGCTTCCGAATAGATCCTAGCGCGACGATCTAAATGAAAGCTCCAGAAGGAACCACCTTTCCTTTCCCAGACCAGCTGATGAAGGTTTACACTGTTGCGATGAGTTGAAGGTTGGACTGGTTAAGGTAGTCTTGATCTCTGACTGCTATCAGTCGTTATACTCCGCTTAAGCGGCAGAAGATTTCGGCAGACACTGCCCGATTACTGGATCGCGAAGCACAAAACCTTCTCCGCGGACGGTCTCGATGTAGGTTTGGCCACCCGTCCCGGTTTTCAACTTCTTTCGGAGTTTGCAAACAAACACATCAATTACCCTGGAGTTGGGGCACTCAAGTTCATCGTAGAGGTGGCTCAGGATCAGTTCCTTTGACAGGATACATCCTCTTCGCAGGCTCAAAAGCTCCAAAATCTTGTATTCTTTGGTGCTAAGAGAAATCTTTTGGTTTTTGATATCGACGGTCTTGGTCTCAAGATTCAGTTTGATCGATCCTGTCCTGAGGATAGATGTTGAAAAGCCTCTCGAGCGTCGCACTATAGATCTAATTCTGGATAGCAACTCCTGAAAATCAATTGATTGATCCTGAAAGTCATCAGCCCCTGAATCGAAAAAATGACTTTTTAGCGTTTGGTCTTCGCCACGAGACAAGACAACGACTGGTGCGGAAAATTTTGCCAATCGCATTTGGCGAAACAAGGGATTGCCGGGATGCGTTTGTAGATTGGAACTCAGAATAATCAGGTCAAAGTCATAAAACCGGGCGAGTTGTAGGAGGTCCTCAGTCGAGCTCGCCTCCACTATTCTCAAACCTTCATTGCTTAGAAAGCGTGTGAGCGCAGCTGAGTGTAAATGATCTTCATGAGCAAGCAGAATGCGCAACAGCAACCCCTAAATTGCCAATCAATTTCCCACCAGAACTATACCAAAGTATAATCGTACCCAAGCGGTAAATTCAACCTATGTTTGCATGCAGTAGCGAGTATTTCGCCCAAATAAGGCGGATACCTAGGCTGCCGCTCGCTCGATTAACGCTCCCTTTACCACTAGGAACTCACTTTATTAAAAAACGAAAGAAAATCCTTTAACAGGTGCGAGCATGTATGACGACCTCCCGGATTTAATACTGTCGCCTTTCACAAAATCGGATGTAGACAGAATCCGAAACTCGATCAGTTGCTATTTAAATGTCCGATGGCGAACGCTTCCGGCCACTGGCAAGTGTATTCACCCGAACTCCCCAAGAGCAGAGTTCAGGTTTTATAATTATTTCGATGCCTTGGAAGGGCTGCGCCCCAATATTCTCTGGACGTCACACTTCAGAAAAGCGCATTGGGAGCGCATTTTTCAAGAACTCTTGGACGAGTTTTACGAAAGGGCTTCTCAGGAGGTTCGATTTGAGGATCTCAGACAAATCTCAATATTAAGAAGCGCTTACGCCGCCTCGCGTCATGAAAGCTATTGGATGAACCTTGAACTGGATGAGGCCTCTCGCTTTGACTTCGTCAAAATTCTCGCAGTACCAATGCTCTTGCCGACTTGGCGCAATACGGCCAGCGCAGGAGAGCCAAATTACGTCCTAAAAAACGTTGGATAATACTCGCTTAAGATGCCGACTAAAACCTGGGTTCAGATCATGTTCTACCGGCTGCGACGCTTTGCGCGTCTTAAGCGCGACCACAGATCGAACACAAAGCTTTCGAGCAGAGCCCACACAATTCGAAGCAGGACATAAGGAGCTGAAACTAAGACAGCAGCCTTGCTCTTCTCCGAGGGTGGCTCATCCCTTCTTGTAGGTACAGACGGTCGGATCTTGCCCAAAACGAAACCTAAAAAACGCCCAAATAATTCAACTCTTTGAGAATATTTAACACTTTTTAGATTATTTATCCATTCCATAAAACGCGCCATGGTGGAATTTTCACCTACCCCCATAGGTCACCTTGGCGGACGAAAGGTGGGATTTATCGCTAAATCTCGAACTGCTGTAAGCAGGGTCACCCAAGCAAAAAACCTTGGCTCTGCTGAATTTGGTCCGCAAATCTCGCCGAGCGAAACTCTTCTGACCTTCCAGATTGTAAAGGGGGCGAGGTGTTGCCTAGGATCGCCAAAGGGCCTAAACGCGTTATCGAGGTAGCGCAGCATTCAGCAGTCAAAAACATGGCCAAACCAGATTTGATATGTATCGGGGCACAAAAGGCAGGAACCTCCTGGCTTTATTCAGTCCTCAATGAAAGACCAGATGTTTGGGTACCGCCCCTTAAGGAGCTACATTTTTTCGATCACCATTTCGCACAGGAGAGATACCCTTGGACGACTTGGCACGTTAAATCTGGCGCCAGGCGAGCGATAGCGAAACACGTGGAACAACACGATCGGATCGATCTCAACTATGTCAGCTATCTCACTGACATAGGTTTGCGCCGAAAGTTCTCTACCATTTGGTATGAGCGGATTTTCAACAGGGCCAGGGACGGGCAGCTTAAGTTTGAGGCAACGCCAGAGTACTCCTGTATCACTGAGCAGGGCGTAAAGTACGTCACCAGGTTTCTCCCTGAATGCAAGTTTATTTACATGGTCCGCGACCCTGTCGAGAGAGCTGCATCACAAATGAAAATGAACATTCGTCGATCTGGCAAAACCCCCTTGAACAGGCAAGATTGGGTGGAGTTGTTGGAGCGACCAGAAATCGAAGAACGCGCGCGCTATTCGGAATACGTACCGCGTTGGGCCTCCCATTTTGGTCCTGAGCGTTTGGCTTTCTTCCCGTTTCAGAGAATACCCTCGGAGCCAGAGTTTTTGTTACGCGACATCGAGGAGTTTGTGGGCTTAACGCCCTTCGAATACAAAACCGCCAACCGTGCCGTGCATCAAGGATTAGACATTGGTTTCCCAGCCGAAATTGTCGATCTTTTGGAAGAAAAGTTTAAGTATGAGACCGAGTTTGTTCGTGACTATTTTGGCGACGAGTTTGCCGACCTAACATGAATGGCATGCAAAAAATAAATTTACATCTGGGTGCGTATGGGTTGTTGCCCTCCATGATTCAGAATGCATTTGCCTCTGCTCAGCAAGATATGGAAGAGCGGGGCACCTTCCTCGTCTCCCGCGATGCCTTCGCCACACATTGGCGCGCCCAGCTTAACTCGAAGCAAATTATGCAACCGGTCAATGCCCCGCATCTTGGGGAAAAAATGATCGAGTCGGCACTACATTCATCTTCTAAAGTGTCGACGCTCACTGTCAGTGCTGAACAGTTCCTTTATCGACAGTCACTTGTTTCAGAGGGAGCATACCTGACCGGTTCGGGATATAAGATCGAAAATTTCCTGCGCTACTTTGCGGAATACCAACTCGATTTTCATCTCGTGATAACCCATCCTGCTTGCTATCGTCGGGCGCTCCAACAAAGAGCGGAGAAAGGCAAGCTGCAATTCGGTGATCCTTCGGCCGCTCCGCGTTGGGCTCCGCTCGTGCGCGAGCTCTGCTCTGAAATCGGAGGCCTCGGGACACTCCATGTCTATAACCTGGAAGGTGGAAGCAAAGACATCCTGGCCACTTTCCTAGCAAATATGCTCGGCACCCAAAACGTTGCATCTCAATCGGGCTGGCTTCGGATCATCGAAAAAGCCTCTAAGAAAATTCGCGATTTTGATCGCGAGGCAAGCAAGGATCTGAGCGTTTCACAGTTGATTGAAATAGATCAAGCCTATGAAGCCGACTTAGTAGATATTGCAAGCCATGAGATAGTAATTCTTCACGAGTAGGCTAGTCGAACTCAGGAAAGCCAAAGGCGGCCGCTGGCATCTGTCCTGTCGCAACCAATTTGGCAGCCCCTAAATCGCTCTTGCATTGTGACAATCTGGCCTGTGCCTTCATCACGAGGGCCAAAGCTCCCTCCGGGAGACTTTCCGAACGCTCCAAGAGTTCGGTCTGGACTTCAGTCAGGCGCAAAAGTTCATGCGCGATCTGTTCGACCTCTAGAATAAAATCAAAGGGACTAACTGCACCCTCCCCGTCTTCTGCACTAATCGTCAGGGTTAGTGTTTTCTGGTTTTCTTCAACATTGAGTTCCAAATTCAGATCCATTCATTTGGCGACTAGGAGGACGTTCGGCCCGCTTTTGAAGAGAGAATAGGGGCACTCTCACTCCAAGTTCCACTTAAAAAGTGCCTTCGGTCTTCAGTAATTCCCCGAGAGGTTACGGAAAGTCGAAACGCCTCCGGCAAAACTCAGCGTGATGTCTTTACCATAATTTAGGCCAGCTTGAGCAGGGTGGTTTGGTACCCCCAGCTTTCGGAGGAAATATGCGAACCTGGCTCCTTATTCTATCTCTGGCCTCCACACTCATTTCAGAAAAAGCAAGTGCCGAAGAGGCCACCTCATTGGCGCCTGACACGATGATGATCCAGTTCGGGTCACATCACTCAAATCTTAGCGCACCAAGCCACTTAGGCGGTTTCGAGTCTTTCAATCCCGGGGTAATCCTTTCTTGGGACGTGAATTCGAGCGGTGGGTCGATATCTGCAGGGGTTTTCCGAAATTCCTACGGTAGTCCAAGCCCGGTCCTTTCCTACAGTCATCGGTTGAAAGAGTATCAATCGGGCTATGTAGCCGGTTTTGCAGGTATTGCGGACTATGGCGCAGATGCCGAATTTGTGAACAACCGCGCATTAGGTGGGCTTGTGCCACTTGCGGGCCTTCATATCCGGCATCGCAATTTTTACGGTCAACTCATGCCCGCGAAAGAAGGAACAAAATGGGGTGCCATCCTCGTTATCGGACTCCAATTCGACCTGTGAAGAGGCCCGGTCGATGCAGGGCCCTATTTTCTTGATATTTCAGGGCATATAGCGTGAGTTCAAAGACAGTATTTTAGCGTCCACGACGAGAAAATCTGCCGCGCGGATCAGGACCGGTGGCCAACCAGCCAGCAATCGTATTTGACACATGGCGAATGATGCGAACTCTCTGTGTCTCGCCAGCTGCCACTGCAGCCCAAGCCTGTTCGCCCACATAGGCGACCAGGTCGGCCTGAACTTGATCTACCGGTGTCAAAGCTTGCCCCGTTCGCGCATCAAAAACTTGAGCAGTGAACCCGATGTTGTGAACGCCGGAACTGTTCAGACGCGTGCGCGCTTTTTCCGACAAGGCATGGAAGGTGTCTACTACCAGAACAAGCTTCACGGGCTTGCTTCCCTTCAAGTCAGAGCTGCCGATCTTTGCCGCTTCTGTAATGATACGGTCTACCTGTTCATAGCGATTGCCCTGTGGCTCCTCCCGCCAAACAATATCTGCGTCAGGAGCAAATGAATTCTCCTCAGAGACAGTAAGATTTGTTGGCACTTGTACGTCAATTTCTGCTACCCGCCATGAGCTCGAATCCGTCGAACTGACCACATCGGTGTAGGACGTTTTCCACTCGGTTTCGAAACTACAGCCAGCCAGAAGAGGCGCACTTACCAGCATCGAAACCAAAACCAACTTTTTCATCAGAACACCTCTCACTTTTGCGTTGTTGCAGCTACTTCCCTCATTCCGCCAAAAGATACTGGAAGCGAAGGTTTTGCTCAAAATTTTTCTGCAATTTTAGTTAAAAAGGCCTGGGCTATTTCAGTTTTTATCGGGGTCTTTAAAAAAAGAATTGCAAAGTAACGTTGGGTCAACTTGAAAGCGGAGAGAGACAGAACTGATCTTCGGTTCGCGATTGTCATTGGGAGTGGCCTTTTGCACCACTCCCAGATCAATGTTCTTGGCTCGTTGATTGGTTTAGTGGGTGAATGTTCACCAAGATTCACCATGAGATGGCGAGGTTAATAGTTGGTCACCCAAATTCGACACGATACGTGCTTGTTCCGGGAGGCTGCTCCTTAGTCAATCAAAGTCCATAAGGACCGCTCCACGGCGCGAAACTAGTCTGATTTTTGCTTTTTTCTTGCTCTACGATGTTTGTAACGCGCGTAGCTCAATGTGACGGCTTCGATTGCTTCTGCGGTCGGCGGTTCGTCAGGAAAGTTCAGGAAACCGGACCCCTCAAAAAACAAAAAGGATGCTGCATCGTAGGCAGCCGCCGCGTCTTTTTCATTTTCGTAGGTACCAAGGTTTAGGACGTCATCTTTTTCGAATTGAATCCATGCGGACCATCTCTCGCCTCTGGTGCTTTTCTTTGCCTTTCTGACACCCTTAAATTGAGACGACGCATCCTGCCTCGGCCGCCTGTTGCGCATAACCGAAGTTCGGTCGGCTCTCGACACCAAGTTCGCCTCACGGCAGTCCAGGCTGCACTTATTGGCAAAAGTAATATATTTGGTTTCCGCGAGGGAAAGGCTTTCGTCGCCGAGCATTCGAATTATGCGTTGCAGAGAAACTTTCCGGCCATTCATGTTGGTGACCGCGTAAATATTCTCTCGGCCCGTCTTGCTCACGTGCCATCGATAGCTTTTTACCGCAGCCTCGTGTTTCTTATCGATGATCGCAGTTAAACCCTTTGTGGTCGGTATGAGAGCAATGTCATCTTGGTCAAGATCTTCAAGAACAGTTTCAACTTGTCGGCGAAATCTATCGATACAATCAGTCGTCATATTAACCTAAAATCTAAACCAAAAAGACAGCGTCCAGCGTTGATGTCTTTGGCAAATCGGGAAGGGTGAGGGATACTTTTGTTCATCTTTCACCTTAGGCAGAAGCAGTCTACAGCGGCAAGCAACGCTTTTGAACTGGCGCTCCTTTTGATACCTATGATGGAGATGACCAGTCTCGCCCAATTGCTGCAGTTTGGTTGTTATTGCATGACCGGATGTAGTCTATCCCGGGTTCTGGTCCGAAATTCATGCGACCTTCGTAAGGGTCGATCCGTGGCCGGGAGGTGTATTGCGGCAATGACACCCAACGGCAGGTTTGTCTGGGACAGGGCTTCCAGTTACCAAGCTTCGTCATTGCATTGCATCAGACAGGTAAAGCTTTTCACGCCGCTTTAAATCAACGTGAAATCAGTCGGAAAGTGTAGGGGGGCTCGAGCCTCCGAACCAAAGTGTTATCTGGTGGCGTGGTCAGACATAAATGATCGTCAGCAATAATGGAAGGGAAACGGCATCACTTGCCTTGCTCAGTTGATGCGATGACACCAGCGTTGGCATGCCACACATCGCCACAGGTAGCTCCCCGCAGAATGCCTTTAACGCGTCATTCAATTGCAAGCTGTGCGACGAATGCCTTAACGACACACTCTACGCCTCGTTGCTCAATGCAAAATCAACGCTGGAAGAATGGCAAGCGTACAAAAACGCCCGCAGACCACATTCGGCGCTCAGAAACCTGACGCCCAAAGAAATTGTGAGAAAACGATGATGAACAAACTGGCCGCGTTAGGCCATCAACCCAGCCCTAAAGTCTCTCCGCAACGTAGATCAAACTGGGGCCTCAGGTCACAATGAATGAGACATTTTGCAAAGGATTTGCATTCCTTAGGACACTTTGACTCGACCATGCAAAGCACGCGTCTATACCTCAAAGCCATTTCTGGAGCGCGTTTTCGGTAACCGCGGCAAGTTGAGCCCGCATTGCCGGGATCTGCTCTGCGGAATGGCCTGCACAAATGGAACTCCCTGCGAAACAGCCACCTGTAAAATTTTCAAAATCTGGCGAAATAGCCATTTCGGCAACCATGTGCGGGTTGACCTGTGTTAGTGCAAAACGCCTCTGCTTCGCTCCAGTTCCAAACCGTTCACCTACCTTTAGGTACGTCCAAAAGTTGGAGCGGCTTCGGCCTGGACAAAGGCAATTCACAGTAATGCCAATGTTCTCGAAGCGACGCGCCAAATCGACGGACATGACGCTTAGAGATAGTTTGGACTTTAAATATGAGCTCTCCTTCGATGCAAAGTCTAGTTCGGATACAAATTTCGAATTT
>CAYFXM010000005.1:27597-35948 GCA_964346965.1 uncultured Actibacterium sp.
TCCGAACCGATCTAAACTGGCGGGGTCAGCCGTCAAATTTATGATTCGCGAATTCTTTGCCTCCCTCATACGGTCAAACAAATGATGGATCAAAAGGATGGGCCCCAAATAGTTCACTGCCCAATTCACCTCAAAACCATCTTTGGTTTGGTTTACTTGTTTGGTGTCTAGCTCCGAACAATTTATAAGCGCATCGATACGTTCGTACTTTGCAATAATTTGTTTTGCGCAAGTCCTGATGCTTGTCATTGACCTCAAGTCACAGTGTACGAGGTCGAAACTACCAATAGCATCAGAGATTGCAAACAAACTCGGGTTTTCTTGAAGCGCCATGGGCCTGTTCCCAATAGCTACTATACGAGCGCCTCGTTCATACAAAATTCTAGCAACATCAAAGCAAACGCCAGTTTCGCCGAGGGTTAGAACAAACACCCTTCCATGCAAGTTCGCCTCCAATTTTGAAGCTTTCTGAAACCGGTTCTTGGGTTCGCGCATATGAGAGAACAAGCTAGGAGGAATTCGGACACGAAAATTCATGGGATGTACTCCAGTCTCATTTTGACCCCCAATCCCCACCAAGTAGGTGATTGCAGCTTTTTGAACAGTCCTATCGTTGATTTGCTAAGCGCCGAGAAGCAGCTTGTCCACTGCGGAGTAGTATTTGCCCACTTCAATAACCAACTTACACCTGAACTTTATCTAACCGAGACAGGTGTAATGCCCTATACATTACAACAACAAGACCAAGACTCCTCGCCAACAGCATTTCGGCACCTTCCCCACCTCCACCCCCCAAAAAGAAAACGCCCCGCGATTGCGGGGCGTCACACTTCTGAACCACTCATTCAGAAGGAAGGGAAAACGGAAATATAATCTATTTCCTTGAGTCTGAGCTTAATCTGGAAGCGCGATGGCCACAACCAATTCCTTAGGTTGGAGCAACTGTTCCCCCGCCCTTTCCTCCGGCTCCCCCGATTAGCGGTCAACAAATCCAGTTCCCGCCCCCGATACCAACGCGGCTTCAAGCTCACCTAATCCCTCCAAAGCCCCCCTGACCTGCGCGACCTCCAATGCCTCTATTTGCTCTGCAACCACAGAAGTGCCCTCAAAATCCATTTCCATCTGTCGCTGTTCCTCGGCCACGACCTTTTCCACGACAGACGCGGCTTTCCTGGATGACGATCTGCGTTGCCCATTGGTGACATCCTTCCTCAGGCCGCCGGCCTCCCGTGCCGCAACGCCACGCGATCCACCTTCAGTCGACCCAGAGCGTTCCTTGCCTTCGGTATCGGGCACCCCAGGGTCTTTCGGCTTCCCTCTCCCAACTTCCGGAAACGGCAGATCGCCTGTCTGCGCCGCGTGGATGTCTCGGAACAGCCGGTCCTCGTAATATTGAATCCGTCGCGCCCGGATCGGCATTTGCGCATCGACAACCATAACGATCTCATCGAGCGGCAGGCGCCGAGCCTCGTCTTCGGGCAGAAGTGAGGTTTCCTCGGTGCGGACAGACTGGCTGCGCCCTTCAAACGGGTTCTTGCCGATGGAGCGCGAGCGCGTGACCACGGTCTTGGTGGTTTTGCCGACCGCCTTGCTCAACTCCTCCACCGTCTTCTCATCAGACGGCGTGAGGTAAAGCTTCACACCGGCGTTGCCCTGCAAGGCGCGACGGGTGTTCTCGCCGTAGATTTCATCGAGGGCGGGGATGGTTTGGGTGACCACGGCCAGGTGGCCACGATAGGTGCGTAAGGTCTCAATGCTCTCGACCACGATGGGCATTTTTCCCAAACGGTTGAACTCATCAAGCATGATCATCACCGGCCAGGGCTCGTCGGGACCGGGGTCCTTTTCCTGCATCGCGGAGAGCAGGTCGGAAAAGAAGAGCCGGATCAGCGGGGCCAGCGGTTTTACCATGAGGGGCTGGACGACAAGATAGACCGAGAAGGGCTTTTTGCGGATCGTGCGGAAATCAAAATCCGACACGGATGTCGCCTCGTCGATCGCAGGGTTTTGCCATTGATCAAGGCCCGAGGTCATCAAAAGAGAAACATAAGAGGTCAGCGTGTCATTGTTGGTCGAGGCGAGCCGCGTGAAGATCAGCTTGGCCGCCTTGTTCCTGACCTCATGGCCCCGCGCAAAATACTCTTTCTGCTTGTTCCCGCCCGAAGCGGCGATGCGGTAAATCTCGCCTAAGGTGGGGCGCTTGCGCTGGAAGGCCAGAAGACCGGCCGCCACGAAGAGATCGATCCCTCCCTTGAGAAGACCCTGCACCCGGTCATTCTCATTCTGCAGAAAGAGCGTCGCCAGGAGCTGCAACTCCATCTGCTGCCGGGCGGGGTCGGTAAATTCGTAGATGCGCAGGAGTGGATTGTAGCGGTGCGTGCGTTTGCCCTCCCAGTCGGTCGGCGCAAAGCGATAGACCTCGTCGCCCTGGGCCGCGCGATGACGCGCCGTAGCCTCGAAACACTCGCCCTTCACATCCAGCGTCACAGCCGAGCCCTGCCAGGTGAGCAGGTTCGGAATGACAAACCCGGTGGTCTTGCCGCGGCCGGTAGGGGCCACGATCAGCGCATGGGGGAAGACCTTCGAGCAGATATAACGCGCGCGCGACTTCGGGCTGCCCATCTTGCCCAGAATGAACCCCGTGCCCGGGTTGCCAAAAAAGCCCCCCGCCTTCATCTCGCCGCGCTGCTGCCAATGGGTCTGACCAAAGCGTGTGAGCGCGGAACCCGACATCGCCAGGCTCAACATCAACCCCGCGACACTGCAGCCACCAATGATCAGGTTGATCAGCTGGAAATCATCGGGACGGTGCTCGCGGATCGCGACGTAGTTCCGCGCTATGTAGGTGAAGTCGATCTCCGCCCCGAACCCGAGGTCCTTGTAGGCGACCACGGCTGAAGCGATCGTATAGCCCATGGCGGCAGTCACCAGTGTGACCAGCAGGACCCCGATCGCGATACGCCCCTTGCCCATGTGCCCGCTCAATGGGTCTGCCCCCGCTCGGTCTCGCCCTCGATATCTGCGGTGCGGTGTTTTTCATATTCGGCCTCGGCCAGATCATCGACCACCTGGCGCAGGGCTTCGGAGTTTGCCGTTGCGGCGTCGGATTGCAGATAGACCTTGGCGGCATAAAGCCGGTCGAGGCGATCCTCGAGAACCGTCTCCAACGCGTCTGCGTCGCCGGATGTGAGACGGTCGCGCTGCGCCTCGTCAAGCACCCGGGCGATCTCGTCTCGGAAGGCCGCGCGATCCGCTGGCCCCTCGAAAGGTGAGGAGAGCTCCCCGGCCCGTTCATGGGCAAGAACGCGCTCCAATTCGGGCGTGTCCGTGCCCCGAGTGTCCTGTTCAACATCGCGGGCCGCGTCGCGCGGGACCGCACTGTCGTCCAAAGCACTGGGGACGGCATCGCGCAGGTCGCCTTCGCGCTGCACCGCGTGGATAGCGTCCCGATCATGCAACTGCACGACCGCGGCATAGGTAGCACCAAGCCCACGGGCGAGATGAGAGGGCATGTCGGGATAGCGCGCCCGGAAATCCTCCGCGACCGCCTCTGCAACAGGCACCTTGATGTCGCGCCCCTCCATGATCCGGTCCACGTCGCGGGCGATCTGTGCCGCGCGGGGGCCGTCCGTGATCCGCTCGAGATAGGGCTCGGACCGGTCCATCACGTCACCGGGTCGCGCCAGCAATTCGGGATGGGTGGAAAGATAGGCCTGTTGCTCGGCCTCGATCCGGGCTTCGGCCCGGGCGACAACCACCCCGTCCCGATCCTCGATATCATAATCGGTCAGGCCTTCTGCGCGCATCTCGCTTCGGATCACCCGTTCCATCTCCCGTGCCGCCCCGGAATGGGTATGGAACCGCTCCTCGGCTCCCAGGGTCTCCGTGACCCCATCCCTTCGCAGAACCTCTTCCTTCTCCAGAAGGGTGCCCAGCTTCACATGCGCATTGTTCAGAATGTCGCGCGCCTGTTCCAGATCCTCCCGGCGCTCCAGATTGAGGTCGCGGGTCTCGGCCACCTTGGAGAGATCATCGGCAATCCATTGATGTTCGAGCGCCGCACTCGAGGCGCCCACCTCCATCCGAGCCACGACCTCGGAGGTGCTGATCCCGGTCCCGCGCAGCGCGGTCTCGATCCGTGACCGAAGCCGCGGCTCGGCAAGACGCCCAAGCTGGCCCGTCTCGATATTGACCTCCGAATAAACCCCGCCCTCGGACGGGGCCTCAGAAAGCGTATGCGAGCACAGCCCGAGCGGCTGCATATGCGCCACCTGTGCCTGGATGGCCGCAAGGCTTTTCTCCAGCGCGGGCCGCTCCGCATCCGACTTCTCGGCAATCATCCCCTGCACCCGCTCCAGCTTTTCCGCATAGAGGCTTCTCAGATCCTCGAAGGACTGCTCCTCTGCCATGTAGACATCTCCTGAGGTTTCAAGTTGGCCGCCCCGCGCCAGCATCTCTCCCGCCCGGAAAAGCGCCTCTGCGATATCTTCGCGACTCTCTCGCGAGGCCTCGGCGGCCAGCGCGTGATAGACGGTCCGCGTGTTGGCGATCTCCGCCAATGTCCGGGTTAGGTCCTGACCGACGCGCGCCCGTTCGGTGGGCGCTCGCCCCTCGTCCTTGGCGGCATAGACCTCGCGGGTGCGGGGCGGATAATGCACAACGCCCCGATCAACCCGGCGCGTGGCTTCCAGACGGACGCCGTATTTCTCGGCCTCCTCGACCATCGCAAGACGGAAGGCGTCATAGTTGAACCGGTGATCGCGCCCCAGATAGAAGAACTCACCCTCCTGCGACCGGCGGTTCAGCACGAGATGCGCATGCGGGTGATCCCGGTCCTCATGCACCGCGATGATGTAGTCGAAATGCCCCTCCTCAGTCTGGAAGAACCGCTCGGCCACATCCGAGGCAATGTCGCGCACATCTTCCCCCCGTGTCCCGATGGGAAAGGACATGAGCAGATGCGTGGTCTGTCCGAGCTTGGGTTTGACGCCCCCCTCCCACCGCTTGGCGAAACGCTCTGTCAGCTCCTTGATCTCCCCTTTCTCGAGCCGCGACTTGCCGTCCAGAACACCGCGGCTGTCGACGATATGGCTGGATTTCGTGGTGAGGTACTCGAGCTGGTTGGTGAGCTGGGCCTTCGTATGCGTGCCCCCGCTACGGATCGCCTTGAAGACGGCTGGCCGATGCCCTGCCGCCGCGCGCGCAAGCTGGCTCTGCTTGGAGACATGCAGCCCTTGCATCGAGCCCCGGATACGGCTCCAGCCGTCGCGGAACACTTCGCCGGTGACAGAATGGACCGCCTCATTCAGCCGCATGGGCAAACTCCTTCAAGGCAGCCGTCGCCTCCAGCTGCATCCCATCGCGGCGTCGACGAATGAGCAGGTCGATCTCGTCGGCCGCATCCAGAACAAACCGCGCCAACCCGCGCATCTGAGCAAGGCGCAATTCGGAGAACGCCAGCTCCGCCCCCTGCCCCGCCCGGTTGGCCTTCATCATCTGTTTGGAGATTTGCGCAACCCCGTTGCCCGCCTCGTTCAGCGCGGCCCGCAAACGCGCCATCTCGGCTGCCAGATGGACATCGGGCACAAAGGTGCCGCCCGCCGCCTGGATCAACCGCCGCAGCCCATCCGCGCGCGTCTCGATCCCGACCGCCGCCAGCACCGCATCGAAGGCCGCTATCTCCTCTTGGGTCAGTTTCAGACTGATTGCCATGACTGGCACCGCAGTGTCGCGCTGCCGTTCCGCATCCGCTTTGAGCGTGTATTGGATCGCCCGGGGCGTCACACCAAACCGTGCCGCCAGCGCGGAGGTTGCCACGCCCTCCGCCGCTTCGCGAACGATTTCCATGCGCTGCTGCTCGGTCAGGCGTTTGGTGTGCGACATGCGAAGAAAGACCCCTTATTTCCTGCCACCTTCATACAAGGCTGCCCCAACATACGATACTATACTACACAGTCAATACTATACTGACGTAGCATAAGGGATCAGCAGCCTTGTATTCCGTTTCACGCCGCGGCCCGCAGGGGCGCGGCCCTCTTCCCCCTCACCCTCCGTACCCCCCTTGGAAGAATGGCGACTCCCCTTGTCGGATCGCTTCGCTGAAGCGCCAAACATCACCTCGGGCGGTGCTCTCCTGGCAGGCGGTTTGAGCGATAGAGTTGACGTCTATGCCTCATGAGCGGCCCAAATATGAGCTATAGAATGGACGCCTATACCTCATGGCTCGGGACTGGATGCAGCCCGATTGGCCGGATTTTCGCCATGGCAATTCTGCGCGTCGAACCGCTCTGCGAGAGGGCGATGCAGGCGAGCGCCGTCGAAGGCGGGACCGCCGCGATCGGTGGTCGCGCCTGCCGGCGAAGCCGTCCCTGGCACAGGGACCTGGGCCGCCCGGAGGCGGCCCATCCTCGTCAGAGGATTTACTCCTGGGGTTCTTTGGCGCTCGGCGGGAACATCACCAGCTCCGAGACCGCCACCGGGAAGTCGAGCTTGAGGCTGAAGAACTCCGAGCCATCCCCGTTGCGGGTGTTGCGGAACATGGCGCCCACGCGTTGGAAGCGGGTGCGCTCCTGGCCGTCGTTGTCGGTGAACTTGACGGGAACGGTGGCGATGAAGTGGTTGGTCATTTGGGTTTCTCCTTTTTGCGATGGGGATCTGACAGCACGGGGGCAAGAGGCCCGGTCGCAAGCGCAAATGCGGAGGGTCCGCGGCCCAAGGCCGTGGAAACCGTATTTGTGCTTGCCGGAGCGACAGCGAAGGGCACGACCGGGCCGACCCCGTGCGATCCACATTCATTGCAAAAAGGAGAGGCCCGGATGGCCCCGGCCACCACGGCTTTGCCTGACCCCCCTCATGTCCATGACCGCGATGGCCCGGTGTGTTCCATCTGGTGCGGGGGACCGGAGTCCGGATCGCCACTGTCGGATTGGTCGGAGATCTTCAACCTTGAGCGTGGCGCTGTACGCGTGGTCGGACAGCCCGGAGGCGTTCCCTCATCGTAAAGTAGCCGCGTTAAGCCGGCGCAGATGGGCCAGCACCAGAAAACCAAGCGTGCCAATCAATTTTGAAATTTGCTAGGCATGACCTCGCAAGACACCCCTACAGGACCCGCAGACTCTCTCAGGACGGTTTGGGTCTCAGCCAACAGCAAGCGCCAAGGCATTCACAAGACCCGTAGAAGCTTCACCGATCTTCTTCAAAGACAGGGACCGACGGGCACAGAGCGTGAGAAACGACGAAAGGGCCGCCCGAAGGCGACCCTCTTCCCTTACGTCTCTGCGGTCAGCTTTGCAGGATCCGCAACCCGCATCACCGTCAGCCCATTCGCCTCAGCCTTTTGCCCGAGGTTCATTGCAACGCCATTGCCTCCGAAGAGGACAACACCTGTTGCCGCGAACTTATCGTCCAGCATCTCGTCGTTGCATTTGAACGGCGCCGCCCGCCCATGTGCGGACCAGCGCGGATCGAAGCGCGCCTGCGCGACACCCCGCGCCCGCGCCCAACGGGCCGCGATCATTTCCGCCCCGTGCTTGCCGCCCTTGTGGCAGATGAAGATCTCTTGATTGCGGTTCTGTTTGATCCGCTCCCGAACCTTGTCGAGCGTGTTGAAGATGACATCGATATCGGTCCAGTCGGTCGCGCCCGAGACGATCAGCGGCACGCCTTCGACCTTCGACTTTTCTGCGGTCTCGCGATCATGTTGCTCCAGCAATTGCCGCGCTTCGAAGACGGCACCGGTCTCCTGCGCTCGGGTACTGGCGCGCGACCCTGCCGCCGGGATGAAGCCATGGCCTGTCTCGATCTCGTAGCATTCCGCCGCCGCCTCGCTCATCACCTCGATGCCGCCGACGATCTCGCGCAGCTGCTGAAAGCGAATCTGCGCCTCTTCCAGCGCGGTCTCGGCAATCTCCGATCCATCGTGGCATTTTGCCAGGGCGCGGATCTTGTCGGCGGTGCGATCAACCTCTTTCTCCAGTGCCACCTTGCGGCGCTGCAGGATCGTCGCAAGCCCGTGGGCGAGCGGTTCAATCTCTGCCTCAAGCCCGGTCCCGCGCAGCTGGCCAAGCAGGGTATCAAAGCTCTCACGGATGATCTTGTCCTTCAGGATGTGATCTTCGGGGATCGGCAGTTGCGCGTCCTTCTCGGTCAGTCCGAAAAGCTCGATGGTCTCGTAGGTGTTCGCTTGATCGTAAGCCATGTCTGGTCTCCTGATATCGGTTGGGGACCACCACGTGAGTGTGGTGGCATGGCCGAATGTCAGGTTTCCGAATCTGCACGGGTCAGGGACGGCGCAGCCGCCGGCTTGCCGGGCGCAAAAGTTTTCCGGGCACGGCACCAACGACGTGCACAAC
>CAYFXM010000006.1:0-3024 GCA_964346965.1 uncultured Actibacterium sp.
AATGTTCGACGCCATCGAGCATTCGGTGACCAGCATCGCCTCTTTCGGCTTGTGCTGGTGAACCCAGTCGACAATGCCGCTGGTCGAGCCGGTGTAATCGGCTTCGGCCACCACATCCGGAGTGCATTCCGGGTGGGCGATGATCTTGGTCTCGGGGTGCATCTCGCGGTAAGCGCGCAGGTCTTCCGCGGTGTAAAGCTCGTGCACTATGCAAGAGCCCTTCCAGAAGACCACTTTCTTGTGACTCTCGTTCGCGACGTTCTGGGCCAGGTACTGGTCCGGGGTCATGATGACCGTGTCGCTTTCCTGAGCGTTCACGATCTGCAACGCGTTGGACGAGGTGCAGCAGATGTCAGAGGCCGCTTTCACCTCGGCGGTGGTGTTCACATAGGACACGACCGGGGCGCCGGGATACTTGGCGCGCATCTCTTCCACACCCTCGGCGGTAATGCTTTCGGCCAGCGAGCAGCCGGCTTCCATGTCGGGGATCAGAACAGTTTTCGAAGGGTTCAAGATCTTCGATGTCTCGGCCATGAAATGCACGCCGCACTGGACGATGACGTCCTCCTCGACCTCGGTCGCCTTGATCGCCAACTGTAGGCTGTCGCCCACGAAGTCGGCCACGCCATGGTAGATTTCCGGCGTCATGTAGTTATGCGCGAGGATAACCGCGTTCTTCTCTTTCTTGAGCTTATTGATAGCCGCCACATAGGGCGCATAGATCGCCCAGTCGGGTTCAGGCACAACGCGGTCCATGCGGGAATAGATGTCACCCATCTGTTCGGCCAGTTCGACCGAGGGAGCAAGATCGTAATGCTCTGCCAGTGACGAGCGAATGGATGCGAGATCAAGCACGAAAGTGGTCCTCCTGAAGACTCGAGATCGACTGCATACAAGGTATGTGGGGCTCTTACCAGTTTAATCCACAGGGAAAAAAGGGTGAAACGCGTCCTTCGTTTGGTCACGTCTGCCCAATCATGGATGTCGCGAAGCCGACAGGAGGTGCAAAATTGCAGGAGGCCGCTCGATCCGGTGTTGCGCACCCCTGCAGATTCAGCAAGCTATTTGTCGGATTTGGAGGTAGAATGGGCGTTAAAAGTATATCGCCGCCACATTTTTGTTGAATTCAGGCGGTTAAAGAGGTCAGCAGAATTTCAAACACAGGCATACGCATTGACTTGACGTAAATCATATTGCTGACTGAAAAAAGCCGGGACGTTCCGGCAAACGGGGATTAGTGCCGGGGACAACCCGGAACGAGGCGGAAGAGAAGCTTAAGCTTCCGAAACCGCCTGAAGGAGGTAAAATGGATCTAGCTGCGCTTCTGCAGTCGCATGGCGATGATGAGCCGAGCGGCGAGAATCTGGAATATGATCCCGAATTCACCGAGATGGAGCTGGCCGCACAGCCGGGCGAAGAGACGCAAGTCGGTGATGAAATCCGCGCTGCCGAAGATCCAGACTATTCCGAGGTTGTTGAAAAGGCACTGGGTGTCATGGGGCGCAGCCATGATTTGCGCGCTGCCGTCTTTCTGGCGGAGTCGGTCCTGCACACCAAAGGCTTGAAGGAATTTGCCGACGCGACAGCCTATATCCGGGGCTGCCTCGAGGATTTCTGGGACACCTGTCACCCTGAACTCGATGAAGAAGACGACAATGATCCCACGATGCGGATCAACGCGGTTCAGGGTTTGGCTGACGGTGATCGTATGATCAAGGCTCTGCGCCGCACCGCGCTGACTGACAGCCGCGCCTTTGGCCGATTGTCGCTGCGCGAAATGGAAATCGCCGAGGGCGTGATTGCAGCCCCCGAGGGGATGGACAATATTCCCGATACTGCGGCGATCAACGCGGCGTTTCAGGACACCGATGACGATGTGCTGTCCGAGTATCTCGATGCGATCAACACTTCGCTAGAGAATGTGAAGGCGGTCGATGCGGTTTTCGCCGACAAGACACCAGGGCAGGGTCCCGAACTGGACCCGGCGATAAAGACCCTTCAGCAGCTGGCCAAGCGGCTGTCGGGCTACGCGGGGGGTGACGCGCCGGCTGCTGAAGGTGCAGATGGCGCAGAGGCGGCTACTGGCGGTGGTGCTGCCCCGGCTGCGGCGGCACCGGTCGCTGGTGCGCCGGGCGTGATTAACTCGCCCACCGATGTGTCCAACGCTATCGACCGCATCATTACCTATTATGAACGGAACGAGCCTTCGAGCCCGGTTCCGTTGATGTTGCAACGGGCCAAGCGCCTGGTGAATGCAGATTTCCTGACGATCATGAAGGACATGGCCCCGCAAGGCGTGGACAATGTGAACCTGATCGGCGGGATCGAAGACGACGAGTATTGAGACAACCGGCGCCGCCTTTGATGCGGCGCTTTGCATTAAAGAACGAAGGAGCATGATATGGCTGGCAGTTCACAAAAATTTATAGCGCGGAACCGCGCTCCACGTGTCCAGATCGAATATGATGTCGAACTGTACGGCGCCGAGAAGAAGGTGCAGCTGCCCTTCGTGATGGGTGTCATGAGCGACCTTGCCGGCAAGTCCGAAGTCGAGCAGCCCTCTGTCGCGGACCGCAAGTTCCTTGAGATTGACGTCGACAACTTCGATGACCGGATGAAGTCGATGGCGCCTCGGGTGGCGTTCACCGTGCCGAACACGTTGACCGGCGAAGGCAACATGGCGGTCGACATCACATTCGAAAGCATGGACGACTTCTCGCCCGCCGCGATCGCTGCGAAGGTTGAGCCGCTGAAAGAGCTGCTGGACGCTCGTACGCAGCTGTCGAACCTGATGACCTATATGGACGGGAAGACCGGTGCCGAGGATCTGATGAGCCGGATCATGCAGGATCCGACTCTGCTGAAATCCCTCGCCGCACAACCCGCCCCCAAAGCCGACGAAGCCGAGGAGTAAGACGACATGGCTGAACAAGAAGCCCAAACAACTGGCGCCGCCGAAGCCACAGCCTTCGGTTCATCCGAATTTGCCGACCTGCTGCAGAAGGCGCCGGCAGCAGCAGCGGC
>CAYFXM010000006.1:3034-33423 GCA_964346965.1 uncultured Actibacterium sp.
AGAAGGAATTCCGCCCCAAGTCGGATCAGGCCAAGACCGCCGTTGAAACGGCCGTTAAGACCTTGGCCGAACAGGCGCTGGCCAATACCGCGCTGATCTCGGATGACGCACTGAAGTCGATCGAAAGCATCGTTGCGACCATCGACAAGAAGCTGACCGAACAGGTCAACGAGATCCTGCACCACGAAGAGTTCCAGCAGATGGAAAGCGCGTGGCGTGGTCTGCATTACCTCGTCAACAACACCGAGAGTGACGAGATGCTGAAGATCCGGGTTTTGAACATCTCGAAGAAAGAGATGCACAAGACCCTGCGCAAGTTCAAAGGCACCGCCTGGGATCAGTCGCCTATTTTCAAGAAACTCTACGAAGAAGAATTCGGTCAGTTCGGTGGCGAGCCTTACGGCACGCTGGTGGCCGACTATCACTTCGACCATTCGCCGCCCGATGTTGAACTGCTGGGTGAGATGTCGAAAATCGCAGCCGCCGCGCATGCCCCGTTGATCACCGGCGCTCAGCCGTCGTTGTTCCAGATGGACAGCTGGTCGGAACTGGCCAACCCGCGCGATCTGACCAAGATCTTCCAAACCCCGGAATATGCCGCGTGGCGTTCGTTGCGTGAAAGCGAGGATTCCAAATATGTGGGTCTGGCAATGCCACGCTTCCTGGGCCGTCTGCCCTATGGCTCCAAGACCGATCCGGTCGAGGAGTTTGCCTTTGAAGAGGACACCGACGGGTCTGATGCCAGCAAATATGGCTGGGTGAACGCCGCCTATGGTATGGCGGTGAACATCAACCGATCCTTCAAGGAATATGGCTGGTGCTCGCGGATCCGTGGTGTCGAAAGCGGCGGTGCGCTGGAAAACCTGCCATCGCACACTTTCCCGACCGACGATGGCGGCGTGGACCAGAAATGCCCGACCGAGATCGCCATCTCGGATCGTCGCGAGGCCGAACTGGCCAAGAACGGCATGATGCCCCTGATCCACCGGAAGAACTCGGATCTGGCGGCCTTCATCGGGGCGCAGTCGCTGCACAAGCCTGCGGAATATGACGACCCCGATGCCACCGCAAACGCAAACCTCGCAGCCCGTCTGCCCTATCTCTTCGCGACCTGTCGCTTTGCGCATTACCTGAAATGCATGGTCCGCGACAAAGTCGGCTCGTTCAAAAGCCGCAATGATATGGAGGCCTGGCTGCAGGACTGGATCAACAACTACGTCGATTTCAATGCGGACATTTCGTCTGAGGCAGAGAAAGCTCGCAAACCTCTGGCGTCGGCGGAAGTTGTTGTTGAAGATGTCGAGGGCAACCCCGGCTACTACACTTCGAAATTTTTCCTGCGTCCGCATTACCAGCTGGAAGGGCTCTCGGTTTCGCTGCGTCTCGTGTCGAAACTTCCCTCGGAAAAGGGAGCCTGATCCTAAATTATTTTCAGTACCAATGCCTTAACACTCGAACACCGAAACACCATGAAAGGAAAGCGCAATGGCCGCTAACATGTTTGTACACATCTCCGACATTCCCGGTGATGCAACAGAACAAAACCACAGCAAGTGGATTGTCATCAAATCCCTGTCCTGGGGTGTGGAACGCGCCGTCGAGATGGCCGATCTTGGCTCGACGCAGCGTGGTCACGCAAACTCGAACTTCAACAAGGTTGAAGTGACCTCGGAGATGGGTATCGCCTCGAACAAGCTGGCGACCTCGGTTGCCAACGGCACCGTTCGCCCCGAGATCGAACTGCATATGTGCCGTTCGGGCGACAGCGCCTCGGCTGGCCTGCAGCCCTACTCGATTTGGAAGCTGAAAGACGTGATCATCGACAAGTATGAAGTGTCGGGTTCGGAAGATGGTATTCCGGAAGAAAACTGGGCGCTGGCCTATGTCTCGATCGAACACGAGTACAAGTCGACCGACCAGAAGACCGCGAAACTGAAGACCGAAAACACCTTCAAGTGGAACGTTCAGACCGGTCAGGTCGAGTAATTTCCTTCTGCCCCCGGCCGGGGTGTCGGCCGGGGGTTGTTTCGTTACATGAATTCGGGGGTGTGCCGCATGACGCCGGAAGAACATTTGAAATCAGGCGATCTGGCCGCGGCGCTCAGCACTTTGCAGGACAAGGTGCGCAGTGACCCGGCAAATTCGAGCCTGCGCATCTTCCTGTTTCAACTGCTTTGCGTGATGGGCGATTGGAAACGCGCCATCAACCAGTTGAAAGTCAGCGCCGAGATGGACCCGACGGCCGAGATGATGGCCAAGACCTATCGCGAGGCAATCATCTGCGAGGTTTACCGCGAAAAGGTCTTCGCAGGAGAGAAAGAGCCTTTGGTCTTTGGCGAGCCGCAGGAATGGCTGGGGTTCCTGATTGAGGCCCAGAAACTCATGGGACAGGGAAAGGTCAGCGAGGCCGCCGAGTTGCGGGCGCGGGCCTTTGATGCCGCCCCGACGACTTCGGGGACAATCAATGGCGAGGCCTTCGAATGGATCGCCGACGCTGATATGCGCCTTGGCCCGGTTCTGGAAGTCATCGTCAACGGCAAGTATTTCTGGCTGCCCTTCAACAAGATTTCCTCGCTCGAGATCGAAGAACCAAGCGACCTTCGAGATGCAGTCTGGACGGCGGCCACCCTGACACTGCCCAATGGCGGTGAGATCGTGGCCCTGATCCCCACCCGCTATGCCGGTACGACCACGGATGGCGACGACGCCGCGAAACTGGCCCGCGCAACCCAATGGAGCGATGCGGGCGCCGATACGTATGTTGGCCTTGGCCAGCGCCTGCTGACAACCGATCAGGCGGATTACGCTTTGATGGACCTGCGCAGCCTCAAGACAAACACAGCCGAGGCGGGCGATGGCTGACAAGCTGCTAGAGGAACGCCTGCAGCCCTCGCTGCTGGATCGTCTGACCGACGACGAACCAACACAGCGCAAGGAACATCGTGAATCTCGTGTAATCGACGTTGTCCGGTTGCGCGAGATCATTCAGCGTGACCTCTCGTGGCTGCTGAACACCAACAATATCGAAAGCATGATCGATACCGAGGCTTTTCCTAACGTGGTGAATTCCGTCCTGAACTACGGGGTGAGCGAGGTGTCGGGCGAGTATTCGACGACCGAGCGGGCCGAGAAGATCCGGCGCTCGATCCTGGCGTCTATCGAACAACACGAACCGCGCGTTGTTCCCGGATCCGCCGATGTTGAACTGCGCGCCGAGGAAGAGACCGGCGAAATGACGATCAGTTTCGACATTCGCGCCGATATGTGGGCGCAGCCTGTTCCGCTGGAGCTCTACCTGCGCAGCCATGTGGACATCACCAGCGGCGAGGTTTCGCTGGAAAGGAGCCTGTAAATGGATACCCGGCTTCTGAAACACTATGAAAACGAGCTGGCCTTCATGCGTGACATGGGGGCGGAGTTCGCAGAGGCTTATCCGAAGATTGCCTCTCGTCTGGGGATGGAAGGGATCGAGGTGCTCGATCCCTACGTGGAACGCTTATTGGAGGGCACGGCCTTCCTGTCGGCCCGGGTCCAGCTGGAGCTAGAGCTTCAATTCCCAGCCTTCACCAGCAATCTGCTGGAAATCATCTACCCCCAATACCTCGCGCCGACACCGTCGATGATGGTGGCGCAGTTCGAGCCGGACGTAGATAACGCCGCGCTGGCCGACGGCTATGTGCTGGAACGCGACAGCCCCCTGCGCAGCCGATTGATGGAGGGTGAGCAAACCCCTCGTGACTTCCGTACCGCAGCCGATCTGACCATGTGGCCAGTTGAAATTTCCGAGGTGGAATATATCGACGGGCGCGGCGGTCTGGTGGCTGCAGGTGTCACCCGCGAAACGCAGGCTCGTGCAGGTATTCGCTTGCGACTGAAACGCACGGATGGCGCGCCGATCAAGGATTTGGGGCTAGACAACCTGACGATGTTCGTCGACCCCGAAGGCGGCAATGCGTGGCAACTTTACGAGTTGCTTTGCACCGAGACTGTGGGGCTGACAGGGCGCTCGACCAACCGCCGCGCTGACTGGACTGAGTTTCTAGACGGCGGCGGGCTTACACCGCGTGGATTCGAACCCGAAGAGGCGCTTTTGCCAACGCCGCGCCGGTCATTCGACGGCTACCGTCTGCTGCAGGAATATTTCGCAATGCCCGAGCGGTTCCTCTTCGTGGAACTGGAGGGGTTGCAACCGGCACTGAAACGATCCGAGGGGCAGGATGTCGATATCTACATCCTGTTGAAGGAAGGCCGGAAAGAGATTGCACCGGGGATTACCCCGGATGCCTTTACCTTGAACGCGGTCCCGGCGGTGAACCTGTTCCCGCGCCGTTGCGACCGTGTCCATGTCACTGCTCGGGACACCGAGCAGCATGTGGTGCCGAACCGCACCGCCGCGCTGGACTATGAGATCTATTCGCTGTCCAGCGTTGTTGGGATTAGCGGCGAGGGCGAGGATGACGTCGTCTTCCGTCCTTTCTACTCGGCCACCGATTTTACCGCCGCGGGCGAGATGCACCCGGCCTACTACACCGTGCGTCGCCGCATGCGAACCCGCAGTGAGAAAGAGCGTCTGCGTGGGGTGCGGACCTCCTATCTCGGGTCCGAGACCTACGTGACCCTGGTGGACCGCGAACAGGCGCCGTACCGCGCCGATATCGACCAGTTGGCCGTGAAAGCGCTGTGCACCAATCGCGACTTACCGATGCTGCTAAGCACGGGTGAGGCTGATATCTTCCACCTGCCCGACGGCGGTCCGGTGAAGACCATTACGACACCCGTCACCCCAACCCGCCCGCACCCGACGTTGGCACAGGGGGACACCGCCTGGCGCCTGATCAGCCATCTCAGCCTGAACTACCTGTCAATCACAGGCGAAGACGCTGGAGCTGAGGCGTTGCGCGAACTGGTGGGAATCTACGCGCCACTTGGTGACCGGGTCGTTGAAAAACAGCTCGAGGGTATACGCAGCGTCTCCAGCCGTCCCATTGTTCGGCGGATGAGCGACGAAGTGCTTTCGACCGCCGTGCGCGGGCTCGAGATCAAGCTGGGATTTGACGACAGTTTCTTTGAAGGCACCAGCGTCTATCTGCTTGGCGCGGTGCTGGAGCGGTTCTTCCGCAAATACGTAACGATCAATTCATTTACCGAAACGGTGCTGAGCACCGAAAAACGGGGGGAAATTGCAAGATGGAGACCAGAAGCGGGCCTCGGCCAGCTGATCTGAAGCATCTTGCCCGCCTGCAGGATGCGCCCCAAAAACACCATCTGTTTCACGCCTTAAGGGTGATCGAAGCCGCGCATCCCGAGGCCCCGCGCCTTGGGGAAAGCCGTCGCCCGCGCGAGGACAAGGTGCGCCTGGGTCAAGAGGCAGAGCTGGCCTTCCCACCCTCGACCATTGCCTCCTTCACCCCCGCGGCGGGGGACAAGCCCGCGAAACTGACCAATCGGTTCTTTGGTCTGTTCGGACCGCAGGGGCCTTTGCCGTTGCATATGACCGAATATGCTCGCGATCGTCAGCGCAATCATCGTGACCCGACCTTCGTGGCCTTTGCCAATATGCTGACCCACAGGATCATGAGCCTGTTCTACCGTGCGTGGTCAGCGGGGCAGCCCTCTCCCAATTTCGATCGTGGGGATGATCCGGTAGAACGCCGGGTAGCGGCGCTTGCAGGCTATCATGGCAGATCCATGCACGAACGGGATGACATGCCCGATCTGGCCAAGCGCCATTTCGCCGGGCATCTGGCCACCGGATCGCGCTCGCCCGAGGGGCTTGTCTCGCTGATCTCGGCCTTCTTTCAAGTGCCGGTGCAGGTGGAACAGTTCGTGGGATCATGGCTGGAGCTGGAACCGGATGACCAGTGGCAACTGGGTGGCCCCGCGCGGTTGGGTCAGTCGACCTCGATCGGTCAGAAGGTCTGGTCCCGGTCGTCCAAGTTCCGCATCCGGATCGGCCCATTGAGCCTTGAGGATTACGAACGGCTTCTTCCCGGCGGCGGCTCGCTGGAGCGGATGCGGGCTTTGGTCCGCAATTACGTTGGTGATGCGCTGGACTGGGACATCAACATGGTGCTGGCCGGGGACGAGGTGCCGCGTGCCAGCCTTGGTGGTACGACTCGCCTTGGCCAGACCAGCTGGACCGCCCGGCGCAAGGATTTTGAAGAAACGCGCGAGGATGCGGGGGATCTGTACCTCTATCCCAACGCGCAACAAGGAATAATGCGGCTGTAGCCAGCCCAACAGGGAGATTGATGACATGACCGAGATCAGCCGTGTGGCCTTGTTCGGCAAGCTTAACAAGCTTGGATATCAGGCGGTCGAGGGTGCGACCGTGTTCTGCAAGATGCGGGGCAACCCCTATGTTGAGGTGGTGCATTGGATGCACCAGATCCTGAGTGGTCAGGACAGCGACCTGCATCGCATCATCCAGCACTACGATCTGGACCCCGGCAAGATCGCAGCAGAGATGACCCGTGCGCTGGATGCGCTGCCGCGCGGGGCGTCGACGATCTCTGATCTTTCCGACCACCTGATGGACGCGATGGAACGGGGCTGGGTTTGGGGCTCGCTGCTGTATTCCTCCAGCAATGTACGGACGGGTCACCTGCTGCTAGGCATGCTCAAGACCCCGGCACTGCGCAATGTGCTGAAAACCATGTCGCCAGAGCTGGGCGGCATAGGTCCGGATGATCTGGCCGATAATTTCAACGAGGCAACTGACGGCTCACCCGAGGAAACCTTGGCGGCGCAGGATGGGTCCAATGTAGGCGGGGACGCCGAGCCCGGCGAAGCCTCGGGTGCGATGGCCCCCGGCGCGATGGGCAAGGGTGAAGCGCTGGAGCAGTTCTGCACCGATATGACCGAACAGGCGCGCAATGGAGAGATCGACCCGATCGTCGGTCGAGACGAAGAAATTCGTCAGATCGTCGATGTCCTGATGCGCCGTCGCCAGAACAACCCAATCCTGACCGGTGAGGCGGGAGTCGGTAAAACCGCAGTGGTCGAAGGCTTTGCCCTGCGGATTGCCCGAGGTGACGTACCGCCAGCGCTGAAAGACGTGCGCCTTCTGATGTTGGATGTTGGTCTTCTGCAGGCCGGCGCATCGATGAAGGGCGAGTTTGAAAACCGCCTGCGTCAGGTGATTGACGAGGTTCAGGCCAGCCCGACTCCCATCGTGATGTTTGTGGACGAAACCCACACGCTTGTGGGGGCCGGTGGCGCGGCCGGTACGGGCGACGCGGCGAACCTTCTGAAACCGGCTCTGGCCCGCGGCACTCTGCGCACCATCGGTGCGACCACATGGGCCGAATACAAGAAATACATCGAGAAAGACCCGGCCCTGACCCGTCGCTTCCAGGTGGTGCAGGTGGACGAGCCGGATATCCCGAAGGCCGTTCTGATGATGCGCGGCATCGCCTCGATGCTGGAAAAACACCACCGCGTTCAGGTGCTGGACGAAGGGATAGAGGCCGCCGTCAGCCTGTCGGCCCGTTATATCCCGGCGCGTCAGCTGCCGGATAAATCGGTCAGCCTGCTGGACACCGCTTGCGCCCGCGTTGCCGTCAGCCAGCACGCCGTTCCGGCGGAAGTTGACGACAGTCAGCGCCGGATCGAGGCGCTGACCACCGAGTTGGAAATCATCGGTCGCGATGAGACTGCCGGGTATGACGTGGCTGATCGTCGTGAAGCGGTCGAGGCCGCGAAAGAGGCCGAGGAAGAACGTCTAAGCGGTCTCACCGAACGGTGGGACGCCGAGAAGGCGATTGTCGAAGGCATTCTCGACCTGCGGGCCAAGCTGCGTGAAGGCGGGGCACCGGTGGATGAGGCCCCGGCAGAAGGCGAAGAAACCGACAGCCCGCTGTCGGACGAGGATCGCGCCAAGCTGATGGACGAGCTGAAGGCCAAGAACGAAGAACTGACAACGCTACAAGGCGACAGCCCGCTGATCCTGCCGATTGTGGACCACCAGGCCGTGGCCTCTGTTGTGGGTGACTGGACCGGGATCCCGGTGGGCCGCATGGTCAAGGACGAGCTGGAAACCGTCTTGTCGTTGGAAGAGCATCTGGCCAAGCGGGTGATCGGCCAAGACCACGCGATGAAGATGATCGCCAAGCGCATCCAGACCAGCCGCGCCGGTCTGGATAATCCGAATAAGCCGATCGGTGTCTTTATGCTGGCCGGCACCTCGGGTGTTGGTAAGACCGAGACCGCTTTGGCGCTGGCCGAAGTGCTGTACGGTGGCGAGCAGAACGTCATCACAATCAACATGTCCGAGTACCAAGAGGCGCATACCGTCAGCTCTCTGAAAGGCGCGCCTCCGGGCTATGTCGGTTACGGCGAGGGTGGTGTCCTGACCGAGGCCGTGCGTCGGAAGCCGTACTCGGTTGTCCTGCTGGACGAGGTTGAAAAGGCCCACCCCGACGTGCACGAAATCTTCTTCCAGGTCTTTGACAAAGGGGTCATGGAAGATGGCGAGGGCCGCGTAATTGACTTCAAGAACACGCTGATCCTGTTGACCACCAACGCCGGTTCCGAACTGGTCATGGACATGTGTTCGGACCCCGAACTGCTTCCCGATCCCGAAGGTCTGGCCAAGGCGCTGCGGGAGCCGCTGTTGAAGGTCTTCCCGCCCGCGCTTCTGGGTCGGATGGTCACGATCCCGTATTATCCGCTGTCGCCCTACATGATCGCGGAAATCACCAAGCTGCAGCTTGGCCGGATCAAGAAGCGCGTCGAAAGCACGCACGACGTGCCCTTCGAATATTCCGACGCCGTGGTCGATACGATTGTCGACCGGTGCCAGGAACTCGACAGCGGTGGCCGCATGATCGACGCAATCGTTACGAACACGATGCTGCCTGACATTTCGGCGGAATTCCTGCGTCGGATGATGGAAGGCAAGGAGGTCGAGAAGGTCTCGATCGGCGTGGCAGATAACGATTTCGTTTACAGCTTTGAATAAGGGAACTTGAAATGCAGTTTTCGCCGACCGCGGACGGATACAAGATCAAAGAGCTGTACAAGCTGCAGGGTGCCAAGAAGATGGTTAGCCTGACCGGAGACGTCAGTTACAATTGGCGCAACAAGGGATTGTCCGGAGTCGAGAAAGACACGTTGGACAAGTATTTCGCCATGGTGGGCCAGAACTTCTGGGCCCATTACAAGAAAGCGATCAAGGGCTGGGAGAAGTTTGCTCAAGACCGGCTGAACGAAATCGAGAAGAAGATGGTCGCGGCAGAGGATGCCGTGATCAAACGCCTGAAAAAGAAGATACCGTCCGCCAAGCAACTCGAGGATGAGAAGAACAAGCTGATCCTGATGCGCGACCAGATGGTGGTGAAGTTCGAGATCGCCATTCAGGAGAAGTATCAGGCGCTTTTGCCGGACCTGTCGAAGAAGGCGCATGACGAGGCGGTCAAGAAGCTGGGCAATGCGGCGTCGAAGTTGAAAAAGAAGCATGGCGATTTCATCTGGGCGGTTGTGAAGTTCGCCTTGGTAGCCACCGCGATCACATTTGCGGCGATTGCCTTGGGGCCGGTTGGGGCGGCGGTCGCCACAGCAGCCGGGGTGCTGGTCCTCTCGTCACTGATCCTGAAGGGGGTGTCGACGGGGATAACGGCGATCAAGGATCTCGCGACGTACCTCAAGCAATGGAACAAGATCTCTGACAAGGCCGCGACAGAGATCGACAACGCTGCCGAGGCCGTCGAGAAAGCGCTCGAAACGATGGAAGCCTGTCACTCTGTCTATGAATCCTTGTCGATCCGGTTTGCTACCGCCAAGGGCAAGATCGACGAGATGGAGAAAGAGGTAAACAAGGACAAGAACGCCAAGGAAATGGCAGACGCCATGAAAGAACTTGCGGCTGCCCGTAAGCAGCTCGACATCATGGAAGAAGCCATTGGCCGCAAGCCGTCCGAGGTTCTGAAGCACCTCAAGGTCGCGCGTACCGCCATCACCAAGGCCGACGCGGCCGCCCCCAGCAAGGTCGTGGACCGCACCAGCAAAGTGGCCGATTTCCTGAACAACGCGGCGGCGGTTGCAGATAAGGCCGTATCGGCCTTTTAGATTTCAACATCGCGATCCACGTTTTTGGGTCGCAATTTCATTAGCTCGGTCAATTGGCCAGATAGACGCGGGAGACCTGACTCATGGCAAGTGATATCGCAGCCCGGTGGGACAAAGCGAAAAAAGACTTTGAAAAGATGACGGGCAAGTCAAAGCCCAAACCGAAAGGCAAGATTGCAAGTGCGTTCAACCACACTGGCGTCAGCGGCGCGTTCAAGAAATGCGATAAGTTGATCGACGCAATTGAAGGCGAAGTGAAGGACATGAAGAAGAAGGCCAAGTATATTAAGGCCGGAAAGAAATACATTCCCACTGTTGCCAAAGACGCGAAAGCCTACATGGCGACGCTAGACAAAGCGACTAAGGACGAGATCAGCGATAAGGGTGACAAGACCACCTATGCCAAGGCGCTGAAGTTCCTGAAAACCCGTTTGGATTCTCTCGAGCTGTTGTTCGAACAGACTATCGACAAGCACGAGATCGCCTTGGACAACACAATGTCTGGCACCGAGAAGGCGGCGAAGATGGTGCATAAGGCGTTAAAGTCGACAATCGCCAATGCGGCGGCGGGCCTCAAAAAGATCAAGGCCGATCCGACAGTCGAACGCTATAATGAGATTTTTAATACAAGCGACAACATTGCCCGAAAGGTGCAGGTCCAGCTGGTCATGGCGGCTTCGGGTCAGAAGAAGGGTCTGATCCCTTCGGGAACAAAGATGCGAGTCGATCCGCGTTTCGTTGCGGATAAATTGACGCCATGGCAGGCCGAGAACCGGCCCGATACCTATGCGCAGCCAGATTGGGACAAGACAAAAATTATGTCGCAGGTGGCGGAATTCACCAAGCTTTTGAAGCTGGCGAATGCATTCCTCGACGATCTGGAAAACGCAATCAGCTAGCCGCCGACGGGCGTCTTAGCCGTGAATGAGAGGGAGGATGACAGCATGAACGAAGCAACAACCGAGCATAAATTCGGAACTCGTGCCTGGGCGGAAGCCTTTATCGAGCGTCGGGCTGTCACCAATTCCATTCTGGGGATCATTATCTTCAACGCGGTAACATTGGGGTTGTCGACCTCACAAACAGTTCAGGCTGCGATGGGCGATACATTGACGCTTATCGACCGGACCGTCCTGACAATTTTCGTGATCGAACTGTCGATCAAGTTCTACGCATATGGAATGCGATTCTTCTCGAACGCGTGGAATATCTTTGATTTCGTGGTCGTCGGCTTTGGCCTGCTGCCACAGGGGTCCGGCCTGTCTGCCTTGCGGGGTCTGCGTGTCATCCGGGCTTTGCGTCTGCTTTCCGTCATTCCCCAAATGCGGGCGGTGGTTCAGGCGCTGCTAGATGCGCTGCCAGGCATGGGCGCGGTGATCGTCATGATTTCGATCGTCTTCTACGTCTTCTCGGTAATGGCAACGCTGATGTATGGCGCGGCCTTCCCCGAGTGGTTCGGCACGCTTGGGGCCTCGCTCTATTCGCTGTTCCAGATCATGACGCTGGAAAGCTGGTCGATGGGGATCGTGCGACCGGTGATGGAGCAATTCCCGATGGCGTGGCTGTTCTTTGTGCCCTTCATCGTGATTACGGCCTTTTCCGTTCTGAACCTGTTCATCGGTCTTCTGGTGACCACCATGCAATCCGCGGTGGAGGACGAAGCCGAGGCAGAATTCTCGAACCTACGAGAGTTGGTGCGCAGCGAGACCGATGTTGTCGATGCCCACGTGCTGGAACTGCACAAGGAATTGAAAGAGTTGCGCGCAGAGATCGCCGAGTTAAAGGGACGAGGTGATGTCTAGTTCGCAAAAATTCATCGCTCGCAATCGCGCACCGAGGGTCCAGATCGAATATGATGTGGAGCTTTATGGCGCCGAGAAGAAGGTGCAGCTGCCCTTCGTTATGGGTGTCCTTAGCGACCTGTCGGGCAAGTCGAACGCCTCGCAGCCGTCTGTTGGGGATCGCAAGTTCCTTGAAATCGACGTCGATAATTTCGACGAGCGGATGAAATCGATGGCCCCGCGTGTGGCCTTCACGGTGCCCAATACGCTGACGGGCGAAGGCAATATGCCGATCGATATCACCTTCGAAAGTATGAAGGATTTTACGCCCGCCGCCATCGCCGCCAAGGTAGAGCCCCTGCGCCCCCTGCTGGAGGCGCGCACCCAGCTTTCCAACCTTATGGCCTATATGGACGGCAAGGCCGGGGCCGAGGAACTGATCGAGAAGATCCTGAACGATAAGGCTGCGCTTGCCGCGATCGTGGGCGGCGGTGCTGTTCCGGCGGACAACAGTTCCGATGTTCTGGACAAGCTGAAGGCCTCGGCACCGTCGGACGAAGAACCCAAAGATGAGGCAGGGGACGTCCTCGCCGACCTCGCGGCTCAGGCGCCAGAGGAGGCTCTGGAGGAAGACACTGCAGATGATGTTCTGGCCGGGCTTGCCGCCAATGCGCCGGAAGACGCACCAGTGGATACAACGGTCACGGATACGCTTGATGCCTTGGCCGCGCAGGCCCCGGCGGAAGAGGGGGATAACTCTGACGAAGCGGGAGACGCCTTGGCGAGTCTTGCGGCCAATCTACCCGAGGATGAGGCGCCCGACACGGCGGTCGACGATGCCCTGAGTGCCTTGGCCGATGCCGCGCCCGTCGAAGCCGAGGAGGCGGATAGCACGGATGATGTCCTCAGCGGTTTGGCTGAGGCTGCGCCGCTCGACGAGGCGCAAGAGGACACCGCTGTTGATGTACTGTCCCGTCTGGCCGACGCCGCGCCAGTCGAAGATGAACCGGACACCGCGGTCGATGACGCCCTTGATGCCCTCGCCAATTCGGCCCCTATAGAAGCGGAAGAGGAAGACAAATCGGCTGACGTCCTGACGGGGCTCGCCGACGCGGTGCCAGAGGATGTGGTGGAAGAAGATGCCGCCGCCGATGTGCTTGCCGGTTTGGCCGAATCCGCTCCGGTGGATGAAGCCCCGGATAGTGCAATGGACGATGCGCTTGGTGCTTTGGCAGCCTCTGCGCCTGACGAGGAAGAAACCGCGGATGTTGCGGCTGACATTTTGGCGGACCTGGTCGAGGCATCTCCCGAGACAATCGATGAGGACGACGGCACAGAGGATGTGCTTGCAGGACTGGCCGAGGACGCGCCAGATGAAGCTGCGCCGGACACGGCAGTCGACGACACGCTCGACGCCCTCGCCTCGGCGGCTCCTGATGACGCTGAGCCGAATGATGCCTCGGACGATATTCTGGCGGGTTTGGCGGAAGCCGCGCCTGGAGATGTGGCAGAGGACGACGGGTCGGCGGATATTCTGGCCGAGCTTTCCGAGGCTGTGCCGGACGAAATTGTTCCCGATACAGCAATTGATGACGCGCTGAGCGCCTTGGTCGACAGTGCTCCAGAGGAGGAGTCTTCCGACGAGGGTGCAGCGGACATTCTGGCCGAGTTGGCGGATGCGGCACCGGAAGAAGGTGAGGAAGGCGATGACGCGGGGGATATCCTCTCTGACCTCGCCGAAGCGGCCCCAGAGGTGGAGGCCGAAGAGGATGCCACCACTGCGGTACTCGAAGGCTTGGGTGATTTAGCGGTCGAGGAAGAGCTTTCGGATGATGGAACAGATGACATCCTTGCAGAGCTGACATCTAACCTGCCGGAAGACATAGCTGACGAAGATGAGGCTGCGTCCATCCTTGAAGGGCTGGCCGATTTGGATGCGGCGGAAACGGTAGAAGAAAACCAGACCGATGACATATTGGCAGGTCTAGCCGAGGACGCCTTGGATGAGCCCGCCGAGGATGACCAGACTGAATCTATTCTTGATGAGTTGCTTTCGGGCGATCTGCCGGAGGATGAGGGTGATGGTATTGATGACGCTCTGTCCGCGCTCGCCGAAGCAGTTCCCGAAGAAAATCCCGAGGAAGATCTGGCTGAGGATATACTGGCCGACCTGGGAGCGGTCGATCTGGGTGAAACCACCGATGAGACCGATCTGGATGACGCGCTGTCCTCACTGGCGGATGTACCGGTCGAGGTCGCGGAGGAGGATAACACTGATGATATCCTCGCCGGGCTGGAAGGTGTGGAGGAGGCAGAAGAAGACGATAGTCTGGACGATATCCTTTCCTCTCTGGACGCGGCTGCACCTGAAGAAGAGACCGACGAAACGGATTCGATCCTGGATGATCTTCTGGCCGAAGCTCCGGGGGGCAACGAGGCTGTCGACGATACGGATGACATACTTGCAGGGCTCGCTGACGAAGAAGCTTCAGCGCCAGCGGAAGATGACACGGATGACGTCTTGGCCGGGCTTCTGGACGATGGCCCGTCCGCAGACGAAGACACATCGCTGGACGACCTTCTGGCGGACGAGCCAGAAACCGAAGACGACATGGACCCGGTTCTGGCAGAGCTCATGGCGGCCGGAGAGGAAGAGGCACCGGCGGAAGAGGCTGAAGACGAAGGCCTTGATGATCTCCTCTCCGACCTCCTTGAGGAACCAGAAGATGACGCTCTCGATGAGGCGGATTCGTTGTTGGATGATCTTCTGGCCGAGGAGCCGGAGGAAGAGTCCGCCAGTGAAACGGATGAGTTGGATGCTTTGATGGCATCTCTCGATGATGACAGTGGCGAGGATGACGGTGATCTCGATGCATTACTCGCCGATTTTGGCGCTGAAGAGGAAGTCGCTGTGGACACGGATGACGCCGCGCCTGTTGGTGCGACCATGACGAACGAGCCCGAGTTCGCCTATGGCACGCTCAATGCCGACCGTCCGGATGCCACCAAGCTGAATCGTCGCCGGTTCCGAATTGCACTGATGGGTGATTTCTCGGGCCGGGCCGCGCGGGGGATGTTGGAAACCGGCGATGCGCTGGCCGCGCGCAAAGGTGTGATGCTTGATGTGGATACGGTCGAGGATGTTGTCGAAAGCTTCGCCACCACGCTGACCTTGCCCATTGGCAAAGACGGGGCAGGGATCGAGGTCAAGTTGGAGGAACTCGACGATCTGCATCCAGACGAGCTGTATGAAAAGGTTGAGCTGTTTGATGCGCTGAACTCGCTGAAAGGCCAGCTTTCCAGCGGCGCGACGGCGGCAAACGCCGCCAAGCAGCTGACCGCTTGGGGGGAGACCTACGGCCGCCCGGTGAAACCGCCGAAAAGCCGCTCTGGCGGTAATGCCGTTCCGGCGGACTTGAAGTTGAGCGACTTCCAGAAGCTGATCGGTGATACCCAGCCTAAGCTTGCCGCGCCGTCGCCCATCGACGATCTGCTGGCGCGCGTTGTAGGCCCGCATATTCGCGCGGTTCCCACAGCCGATCAGGCTGCACTGCAGGCGGCTGTGGATGAAGCCCTGTCTGCCGCTATGCGCCTTGTTCTGCACCACCCCGAGTTCCAGTCGCTCGAGGCGCAGTGGCGCTCGCTCGACATGATCGCGCGGAATATCGAGACGGACGATACACTGGATGTGGTTCTCTACGACATCTCGGCGGAAGAGATCGCGGCTGACCTCGCCAGCGCCGATGACCTGACCCAAAGCGGGCTTATGCGGCTGCTGACCGAAGAGCCCCTGGACGAGGAAAACGGTCGGGGTGGTTACTCGGCCCTGATCGGCATGTACACGTTCGAAGAAACTCCGCCCCATGCCGAGCTTTTGGGACGGATCGGGCGTGTCGCCGCCCATTTGGATGCCCCGTTCTTCAGCGCGATCACGCCGACTTTCCTCGATACTCCGAAAGAGGATCGTCACCCGCTGGTGGCGCACGCCTGGGACACGCTGCGCCAGATGCCCGAAGCTGGTCATCTTGGTGTCGCCTCGCCCCGCTTCCTGCTTCGGCGTCCCTATGGCCAGAAGACCGAGCCGATCTACGAATTCGATTTCGAGGAATTCACCACCAAAGAGGGCCTGTCGGGGTTGCTCTGGGCAAACCCGGTGGTGCTGGTGGCGATCCTGCTGGCCAAGTCGTTCAAGATGCATGGCGCCTCGATGCAATTGGGTAAGATCATGTCGATGGGCGAGATGCCCTATCACTTTGTCACCGACCGCTTCGGCGATCAGGTGCAACTGCCCTGCACCGAGCGAAACCTGACGCTGGAAAAGGTCGAACAGGTCATGGTGCGCGGCTATATGCCGGTGGTGTCGATGAAGGGCCGTGACGAAGTGCGTCTGGCCTCGTTCCAGTCGCTGGCCGGGCCAGAAATTCTGGGTCCGTGGACGGGCGTTGCGCCGCCACCCCCATCGCCCGACAAACCCGCACCTGCCGAGGTCCCCGACGCGTCTGGCAACGAGGATGACAGCGATTTGGATGAGCTTCTGTCGTCCTTCGATGATGACCTCGACGGCGACGATGATTTCGATCTGGATGATCTGGATCTTGGCGATGGTGACAGCGATAATTTCGACGACGACCTCGCCGCCCTGCTGGAGGATCTGTGATGGGACATGGGACCTCTGGCCAAAGCTTTGCTCTCATTACCGGGAGACGCGCGTTTTCGTCTGCGCGACAAATTCGAAACTTGAACCCGCGCACCGCCGGGCTGACCCCGTCTATTCTGACCGGGCCGGAAGGTGCGGGCCGATCCGGTTTGGCCGGGCGCAAATATTGGCGCGGAGGAGCGTTCCTTCGATCGACCCAAGATCAGCACGCAGTGCCACTGCGCGTGAAAGGATAGCTCATGGTTGTTAGCAAGGAACATGACGACGACATCTTCTGGATGTCTGGCAGTTACACGCTGGATAAGCTTCAGATACGCCGGGCCATCGTAAAGGAAAAGCTGGGAGCCCTCACCGAGGTTCGGATCGAGTTTCAAAGCTCCAAGACCAATGTCGAAATAGAAGATCTTCTGGGCAAGACCATGAGCTTGCATCTGGAAACGACCTCGGAGCTGGAGCGCAAGTTCCACGGAACCTGTGTTTCGGTCGAAAATCTGGGGCTGTTTGATGGCTACATGCAGTTGGTGGCCGAAGTGCGTCCCTGGCCCTGGTTCCTGACCCGCGTGCGGGACAACCGAATTTTCCAGGAGAAATCCGCCAAGGAAATCATCGAAGAAGTCTTCAAAGACCACGGTTTCAGCGATTTTGAGTTTAAGGCAACCGACACGCTGAAAAAGCGCACTTACTGCGTTCAGTACAAGGAAACGGACTTCGATTTCATCAGCCGACTGATGGAGGAAGAGGGCCTTTATTATTGGTTCGACCATTCCGGCGACCGAGAACAGATGATGATCGTGGATGGTCGCAGCGGACATAGCCCGTTGGAAAAGGACGCGAAGGCGACTTACAAGCCGCGCAGTGACAGCACTACGGGCGAATACGTGGCCGAGTTCACCAAACAGCGTGCTGTGCGAACCGGAAAGGTGACGTTGGATGACTACCACTTCGTGACGCCCAAAGCGGATTTACAGGTGGTTCAGAACCAGAACACACCGTCCAAACACAATCACAAAAGTTATGAGATCTACGACTACCCGGGGCGCTATCGTGCACCGGACAAGGGCGACACTGATCTCGGGAAGAAATACGCCATGGTCTGGCAAGAGGCCGAGGATACCGTGGCCGTCCAGTATCGGGGTGCCGGTAACCTGCCGCGGATCGCCACGGGCCGGACTTTCACGCTGGAAGAGCACGAGACGAAGGAGTTCAACAAGGAATACCTCGTCACTGAAGCGGTGCATTATATCCAGACCCAATCGGATTATGAGCAGCAGACCAATCGCCGTGATTTGGCTCTTGGCCCCGACCCTTTCCCCGAGGAGATGCAGGGAGAGGTCTATAACTGCACCTTCGGCACGGTACTTGCAGCCGATCCATACCGGTCTGAACGCCTGACACCCTGGCCGAAAATTCCGGGCCTGCAAACGGCTCTTGTGGTCGGCAAAGCGGGCGAGGAAATCTGGACCGACGAACATGGCCGGATCAAGGTGCAGTTCCACTGGGACCGCGTCGGCAAGAAGGACGAGAAGACCACCTGCTGGGTTCGGGTGGTGACACCGTGGTCTGGCAAGAACTGGGGTATGATCCATATCCCACGGATCGGACAGGAGGTCGTCATTCAGTTCGAGGACGGCAACCCCGACCGACCGATCTGTACTGGTATGCTTTATAACAAGGACACCATGCCGCCTTATACCTTGCCCGCCAATCAGACGCAGTCCGGGATCAAGACCAACAGTTCCAAGGGCGGTGGCGGCTTCAACGAGCTGATGTTCGAAGACAAGAAAGGAGAGGAACTCGTCCGCTTTCAGGCCGAGAAGGACTATATCGGGCTGACCAAGAACCACTCGACCGTCACAATCGGCCACCCGGAAACGCAGAATGAAGCAAGCGGAGACGGTGATCTGCACCAGACGGTGAAGAACAACGTTGTTGAAACAATCAATGATGGTGACCGGACCTTTACGATCGAGACGGGTAGCGAGATTGTCGAAATCCAGACGGATAAAACCGTTACCATTCACAACGACAAGTCCGAGACCATTGACAACAATAACACCCGCGATGTGGGGGCTGATGACACTCACACCATCGGTGGCAGTCAAACCACCAACGTCGCGAGCAACATCGCGACGACGGCCGGGCAAAATATAAAGATTGAAGCTGGCGCTGAGATCGAGCTGAAGGTGGGGCCATCGTCGATCAAGATCACCCCGCAAAGCATCGATATCAAGAGTCCGATGATCAACATCGACGCCTCCACCATGGCCACGATGAAGAGCAATTTGACAACTGTCAAAGCCGACTCGCTGCTGACCCTCAAGGGCGGCCTGACGATGATCAACTGATGGGGCAGGTATGAGCGAACGATTTTCAAATCTGACCAAAGTGCCAAAAGAACCGGCTGCCCGGTTGCTGGCAAATACCAACACGCGTCTGACCACTCCGATCAGTGCTCCGGCCAGCGCCATGCCCGAAGTCGTGCTGGCGGAACTGGACGAAAAGGGTGCAACGGTCGATATGCTGCATTTACTGGCGATCCTTTTGCCAGCTCGCGAGCGTGTCTGGTGGGCTTGTCTGGCCGCACGGGATTGTGTCGGGCCAAAGTCCGAAAACGATCCTCCCTCTCTGGCGGCGGCAGAGGCTTGGGTGTTTAAGCCTACGGATGAAAACCGGGAAGCTGCGCGCGCCACGCTGGATCATGCCGAGGTGAACGATGATACGGTGAACTGCGCCCTCAGTGTCCTGTATTCCGATGGCACTCTTGGCGCGGGCGACCTATCACAACACCAAGCTCCGGCGGGGGCGTCCGAGGTGGCAGCCTTTGCAATGAATGTCATAGCGCTGCGTGAGAATTCTGATAAATTTGAAGAGCATGGCCAATTGCTGGTCGACAGGGCGCTGGACATTGCCCGCGGTGGGAACGGCAATGTCGAACCGAAAGAGAAGGAATAGAGCACATGTCAATGCCGCAAGCCCGAACGACCGATATGCACGGGTGCCTGTTACCCATACCGCCTTCTCCGGTTCCGACGCCTCCGCCGGGTGCACCGCTGCCCATTGCGGGACCCTGTGCGCCGACAGTCCTTGTGGGGGGGCTGGTGGCCCCCCGGCAATCCGGTCTCGTTGCCGGACCAGCGCCGCATCCGATTGTCAAAGGATCGACGACTGTGATGATCTGTGGCCTGCTAGCCGCAAGGATCGCGGACAATTGCGCTTGCGGTGGGATGATCATGAAGGGGGAACCATCCGTCTTGACAGGCGGTTAGATTAGCGAATGCCGGTTACTTTGAAATTCCAGTCCACGGGTCTTGTGCCCGGCGATGCCCGCCCCATTCCGATGCAGGGGCGCAGCCTGACCGTTGGACGCGGTCCGGCCAATGACCTTGTGCTGCCCGATCCCGACCGAACCCTCTCGAAAAGCCATTGCGTGATCGAAGACCACAACGGCAACGTGGTGATCGTGGACCTGTCGACCAACGGCACGTTCCTGAACTATTCCAAAGTGCCATTAGGCAAGACCCCAACCCCGCTGAACAACGGCGATGTTTTAACGCTTGGTGGCTATGAGCTGGTGGTCGAGATCGCCGATGAACTGGCGGGTATCGACACGCTGGCCGCGCCGATGGCGCAGGATATCGTGTCTCCCGGACAGGCGCAGAATGCGCCCGATCCATTGTCGTTGATGGACGATGCGGGACCGGGTGGGGATTTCCTTGACGATCTTTTAGGGGCACCTGAGGGGCCAAAGGGTCCGGCGCAGCTGGACTATAGCGATCCGATAAACGAGTTGTTGCCCCCCTCGGGGGAAGAGGAAGACCCGTTCTTTCAGAAACCTTCGGACGGCCGCGAAGGAGAAGGGGCCAGCATTCCGCATCATAACCCTTCGGTGCAGGACGGATTCAGCCCGGCGGCACCGTCGGCCAATATCATTCCCGATGATTGGGACGACCTGCTGGAGCCGGATCCACCTGCGACCAAGCCTTCGGCCTCGCCGCCCCCGGCGGCTCCACCGCAACCGACTCCAGTTGCCTCTGCTCCGGCGCCAGAACCTATACCGACACCAGCAGCCAGCGGCGAGGAGAAAACCTCTGTCACACCGGCGCTGATGTCGGGTGATCAGTCGGCGGCAAAGGCTTTCCTCGCCTCGGTCTCGGACGATCAGATCGACATCAGCGACGAGGAGTTGCAGACCAGCATGGCCCGCATGGGCCGGGTGATGAAGGCGATGATTACGGGGCTGCGCGAAATCCTGATGACGCGCACGTCGATCAAGTCCGAATTCCGTATTGAACAGACGATGATCAGCGCGGGCGGTAACAATCCGCTGAAGTTCTCGATCAGCCCCGAGCAGGCCATCGAGGCGTTGGTGAAGCCCGCGACCAAAGGCTACCTCGGGGCAGAAACCGCCACTGAACAGGCGCTGAACGATATCAAGGCGCATGAGGTCGCGATGGTCACTGGTATGGAGGCCGCCCTAAAAGGCGTGCTTGCCAAGTTGGACCCCTCTGCCCTGGAAGAAAAGATTGAATCCGGTGGCGGTTTGGGCGGTCTTCTTAAGGGCAAAAAGGCCCGGTACTGGGAAGTCTATGAGAAGATGTATGCCGAGATTTCGGATCAGGCGGAGAATGATTTCCAAGAGCTCTTTAGCCGCGAATTTGCGCGGGCCTACAAAGAGCAACTGGAGAAACTGAAATAATGCGGCCAAGGCCGACAAGCGCCGCAAGGCGCCAGCAGGAGGGTTAATTAGTGTCCTGGGACAGCAAGGTGCTTTGGACCGAGGGCTTGTTTTTGCAGCCCCACCATTTTCAGCAGGCCGACCGCTATACCGAAGCGTTGGTCGCAGGCTTGGCGCGGCGCGTCTCCCCTTATGCATGGGGTGTCAACGCATTGGAGATCGACGACGAGGCCCTCAAAGTCGGGCAGTTCGCGTTGAAGTCTTGCGCGGGTTTAACCCACGACGGGACGGTGTTCCGGGTGCCGCAAACCGACGATCACCCGCCCGCGCTTGAGGTGCCCGAGACTGTCAAGGACTGCGTGGTCTACCTGACGGTCCCGCAGCGTCGGCAAGGCGCCACAGAGGTGGATCTGACCGGAGCCGAGATGTCGGCCAGCCGTCTGCGCCCCTCCGAGTTGGAGATCACAGACACGATGGGACAGCAGCAGAAGCCGGTGACCATCGGCGTCGGCAAGATGCGCCTGCAATTCGCGCTCGAGGTCGATGATCTCGCTGACAAGCTGGCGATCCCGATTGCCAAGGTGATCGAGGTGCGACCTGACAAAGAGATCGTTCTGGATCGCGCCTTCATGCCGAGCTGTCTGGACGTCCGGGCCAGCCAGCCTTTGGGCGGTTTCGTCAATGAGCTTGAAGGGCTTTTGGCGCATCGCATGACCGCCCTTTCGGGGCGCCTTTCAGAAAGTGGCCCCAGCAAGGGCGCGGCCGAAATTCAGGATTTCCTGCTTCTGATGTGCGTGAACCGAATGCTGCCTGTCATTCGCCATATGACCTCGATCGAAAACCTGCACCCCGAAGCGGTCTATCGCACCTGCGTCTCGCTGGCGGGCGAGTTGGCGACCTTTATGTCCGCCGACAAGCAGCCTCCTGAGTTTCCGCCTTACAAGCATGACGACCTGACCAACACCTTCACCCCGGTGATCCGGGCGCTACGCCAGTACCTGAGCTCGGTTTTGGAACAGACCGCGATTTCTATTGCGCTCGAGCCACGCAAATACGGCATCAGCGTTGGTGTCATTGCCGACCGCAAACTGATCGGCAACGCGGGCTTCGTGCTGGCCGTCAACGCCGATATCCCGGCCGAGGATGTGCGCCGCCACTTTGCCGGACAGTGCAAGATCGGCCCGGTCGAGGAAATTCGCCAGTTGGTGAACTCCGCCCTGCCGGGGATCACGTTGCGGCCACTGCCGGTCGCGCCACGGCAAATCCCGTATCATTCCGGCGTCGTCTATTTCGAAATGGACGGCGACAGCCCATACTGGGGCAAGATGACGACCTCGGGCGGCATCGCAGTGCATGTGTCGGGCGACTATCCCGGCCTGAAGATGGAACTCTGGGCAATCCGGAACAGCTGATTGAAGGACATTACCCATGTCTGGTGACGACCCGTTTGCAGAACCCGACGATACCGACAAGACGGTGATCCGCCCCAACCCGGGCGGCCGCCGTAGTACAACCCCGTCCCAGCCCGCGCCCCAGCCACAGGCGGCGCCACAGCAGCCCGCAGCCCCGGCGGAGGACTCTTTCGGAGTACCACAGGCCCCGACGGCGTCGGCGCAGCCTCAGACATCGGGTGGGTCCGAGGTGCAGATTTCGCAGACCGGTATGAACCGGTTGAACGCCTGTGCGACGACGCTGTTTTCGCTGATCAGTCGCATCCGCAACCGGGCCCAGCACATGGACCCCGAGAAACTGCGCCAGAACGTAGTGGCCGAGGTTCGTGCCTTTGAGAACCGTGCGCTTCAGGCGGGTATCCCGGCGCAGACAGTGAAAGTCGCGCGCTATGCGCTCTGCGCGACACTGGATGATGTGGTTCTGAATACGCCTTGGGGCGGGCAGTCAAGCTGGGCCTTGCAGTCGATGGTTGGCACCTTCCACCGAGAAACCGTTGGCGGCGACCGGTTCTATGACTTGCTGGCGCGGCTGGAAAAGGAACCGGCGAACAATATCGACATGCTCGAGTTTCTCTACATGTGCCTTTCGCTCGGCTTCGAGGGGCGTCTGCGTGTAGAACAGGGTGGCTCCGACAAACACTTGCAGATCCGCAACGGTCTGGCGCGCATCATTCGCGGCCAGCGCGGCCCGGTTGAACGCGATCTCGCGCCCCATTGGGAGGGTGTTAAGAAACCCTTCAAGAAATTGTCGGCCTGGCGCGTGGTCTGGATCGCAATTGCGGTGACAGGCGCCATTCTGGCCCTACAGTTTACCGGCCTCAACTATGCGCTGTCGACCTCGACAGAGCGCCTTATCGGTCAGCTTTCGGTGATCGACGCCGGTGCACCGGCAGAGCTGCAGCGCCGTGCGCCGCCGCCGCCACCTCCGCCCCCGCCGCCGCAGATCGAAAAGGTCACAACCTTCCTTCAGCCCGAGATCGAGCAGGGCGTAGTCGAGGTCTTCCAGCAGGGCAACACGCTGATCATCCGTTTGGTTGGCTCTGGCATGTTCGGATCCGGTTCGGACGAGTTGCAGGATGCGTTCAAAGGCCCGATCCAGCAGGTCGCAACTGCGCTGAACGACGAACCCGGCCCCGTTATCATCGTCGGCCATTCAGATAACGTCCCGATCCGGTCGTCGCGCTTTCCCTCGAACATGCACCTGTCGCTGGCGCGTGCGAAATCTGTGATGAACTCGATCGCGCTGACCCTGACTGATCCGTCGCGACTGTCGGCAGAGGGCCGTGCCGATAAACAACCCATCGCCGACAATGCGACCCGCGAGGGCCGAGCACGTAACCGCCGGATTGAAATCCTGCTGGTGCAGGAGAACAAGTCATGATCCTGAGACGTTATATTCTTCCCCTGTTCCGTTCGATCTATACCGCGCTTCTCGTGCTGGCCGCTGTTCTGTCGGCCCTGATCTGGTTCTTTGCGGCCCATATCGGGTCTGAGACATGGCGCCCCTTCGACAGTGCCATGAACCGCGGCATTGCCATAGGTGTGGTCTGGTTCCTCGTTCTATCGATCTTGCTGTTTATCTTCCTGCGCCGTCGCAAACGTGAAAAGGCGATGACGGAAGAAATTGTCGAGTCGGTGGATACCGGCGAAGACATGATCGCGTCGGAAGTGGCCGAACTGCGCGGCAAACTGAAAACCGCAATGGCCGAGCTACGCAAATCCAAGAACGGTCGCAAACATCTGAACGAGTTGCCGTGGTACGTGATGATCGGTCCTCCGGGCGCCGGTAAGACGACAGCCATTGTGAACTCTGGCCTGCAATTCCCGCTGGCTGATGAGATGGGAAAATCTGCTATCGGCGGTGTGGGCGGCACCCGAAACTGTGACTGGTGGTTCACCAACGAAGCGGTGTTGATTGACACCGCTGGCCGATACACCACGCAGGAGAGCGATACAGAGGCAGACAATGCCGCTTGGCTGGGTTTCCTTGGCCTGTTGAAGAAATACCGCAAGCGCCAGCCGATTAACGGTGCAATGATCGCCATCAGCCTCTCGGACCTCTCGATGCAGGACGAGATCACGCAGAAGAACCATGCAAAGGCTGTTCGTCTGCGTCTGAACGAGCTTCGCGAAAGATTGGGTGTGCGTTTCCCGGTCTATGTGCTGTTCACCAAGGCGGACCTGATCGCCGGATTCTCGGAGTTCTTTGACAATCTCGGCAAGGAGGACCGCGAGCAGGTTTTGGGTTTCACCTTGCCGCTGGATGCGGTGAAAGGCGACCAGTCGCCCATCGCGCATTTCGACGAGGAATTCGGCCAGATTCTGGCGCGTCTCAACGCCCAGTCGCTGGAGCGAATGCAGCATGAGGTCGATCATCAGCGCCGCGCGCTGATTGCGGGTTTCCCGTCGCAGGTCGCCTCGGTGCGTCAGGTGGCGAAAGAGTTTCTGGACGAGGTCTTTCAGGATAACCGCTATCAGTATCGCCAGATGCTGCGCGGTGTGTATTTCACTTCCGGTACGCAGGAAGGCACGCCGATTGACCGTCTGATGATGGGAATGGCCCGGACCTTTGGCATCGGCCGTCAGGCGATTGGCTCCGGTCAGGGGTCTGGCCGGTCTTTCTTCCTGACTCGTCTTTTCGAGACAGTGATCTTCAACGAAGCCGGGCTTGTGTCGGCCGATGACAAGGTTGAGCGTCGCTATCGCTGGACCAAACGAGCCGCCATCGCCGCGACCGTTCTGGCCGCCTTTGGTACAGGTGCGATCTGGGTGCGCAGCTATCTGGGCAACGAGGCGCTGATCGCCGAGGCCGCGCAAAGTGTCGAGTCGTATCAGTCTGCCGCTGCGACCTTGCCGCTCAGCCCCATTGGCGACACAGACTTACCGCCGGTTGTCGCAGCACTGAACCATCTGCGTGACATGCCGGCCAACCCGGCGCTTTCCGACCCCGAGCCCGAGAGCAAGCTGACCTATGGTCTTTACCAAGGTGAGGTTATCGGCACACAGGGTGCGCAAACCTATCGTGCTGCTTTAAACCAGCGCCTGCTGCCGCGTCTTCTGCTGCGGTTGGAAGAGCAGATGTCGGCGAATATGAACAACCCCGATCTGCTGTACGAAGCGTTGAAGGTCTATCTGATGCTCGGCTCGCAAGGTCCGATGAACCGTGATCTGGTGATGGAGTGGATGCAACTGGACTGGTCGCTGGCCTTTGCTGGCCCGGGCCGGGCGCAGCTACGCTCTGATCTGACCGATCACCTGACGGCCATGCTGGATATGCCGATGCAAGAGGTCACTCTGAACGGGCCGTTGGTGGAGCAGATTCAAGGCATCCTGTCGGAACTGCCGCTGGCGCAACGCGTTTACAACGGCATCATCAATTCAGCCCAGTCGACCGCCCTGCCCAAATGGCGTCTGACCGAAGCAGGCGGCCCCGCGGTCAGCCGTGTACTGGTGCGCTCGTCCGGCAAACCCTTGAACGAGGGGATCGAGGGCATCTTCACCTATGACGGCTTCAACAACGTCTTCCTTGAAGAGGCGCTTGGTGTTGCCACCCGAATCCAGCGGGAAAGCTGGGTGTTGGGCCCGCGCGGTGAAGCAGAACAGACAGATCAGGTGCTCGCGCTGCTCAGCCGCGATGTTCTGGACCTGTATTACAACGACTACATTTCCCGCTATGACTCGCTGCTGGCCGATATCGACATCATTCCGATGGAGAGCCTGAGCCACGCAGTCGAGGTGACGAATGTTCTGTCGGGTCCGACTTCTCCCATTGTTAATATCCTCACCGAGATATCGAACGAGACCAAGCTGACCGAAGACCGCAATCTTGTGAATACCGAGGCCCTTACCCAAGGCGTAGGCGCGGTTGCAGCACTCGAGGCGCGCTCGAACCTGTCCATTCAGGGCCAGATCCTGATGGAGGCGCTGCAAAGCACACCCTCGGCGGATGGCACCCCGCCGAAAGCGCCCGGGGCCTATGTCGAGGAACGTTTCGGCTGGTTGCACCTGCTTGTGGAGCGGCCCGAGGGGCAGCCCTCGCAGCTTGACGGCATGATCGGCGCATTGACACAGGTCTATCAAGAGCTGAACAAGATGTCCTTCAGCGGCTCGGCAAGTGGTGAACAGGGTCAGGCGATCCTGCGGTTCCAGGAAATGGCCGCGCGGGTGCAGGGACCGATGGAACGCTGGTCGTCGCAGATCACAACGGGCTCGTCCGGGATTGCCGCCGATGGCACGCGATCTTCGATCAACGCGATCTGGCAGGCGAATGTTCTGCCTTTCTGCGAACAGGCGCTGAACAATCGCTATCCGTTTAACCGCCGTGCGGCAGCTGACGTTCCGCTACAGGATTTCGCCAAGCTCTTTGCACCGGGGGGACTGATCGACGGGTTCGTCAACCAGCACCTGATCCGCAACATCGACATCCGTACGCGGCCTTGGACGGCCAAACGTGTGAACGGGGTCGATCTGGGCCTTTCGCCCTCTGCGATCCAGCAAATGCAGCGTGCGGCAGAAATTCGCGAGGCATTCTTTGCCAATGGGCCGTCGCCCGCCGTCGCTTTCCAGATCACGCCAGAGGCACTGGACCCCAAGGCCAAGTCGGTCTCGCTGCAGATTGACGGACAGGAGGTCGGGTTCAAGCATCGCGGTGGCAGCACCACTCCGGTGCCGGTCACCTGGCCGGGGCAGGTCGGCTTTGCGCAGGTGTCTTTCGAGCCGTCCTCGCGCAAGACCGAGAACGCGATGCGCAAGGACGGGCCGTGGGCTTGGTTCCGGCTGCTGGATGCGGCGGAAGTCCGGCGGACCAATGTGTCGGACCGCAAGCGGGTGATCTTCAACGTCGGTGGACGGATCGCGATCTTCCAACTGCAGTCGGGATCGGTCATCAATCCGTTTGCGCTGCCCGCGCTGTCCAAGTTCAGCTGCCCGAAGTCGTTCTGATGGGGGCAGCGGTCGGTGCATTTGGCAAGATGCCGTCGGTCGGAGATTTCTTCCGCATCGACGCACCGACCGGCTTTGTACGGGTCTGGGACGACTGGATTCAGCAAGGCATGTTGGGGGCATCCGAGGTATTGGGTACCACCTGGGACGAGCTCTATATGACCGCGCCGATCTGGCGCTTTACCCTCTCGGGTGGTCTTGCGGGGGCATCACCTGTGATGGGTGTGCTGATGCCGTCGGTTGATCGGGTCGGCCGACGATTCCCTCTGACGCTGATGGCAGAGGTCGAAGGTCCGGCGATAGAGGTGCATTTGTCCGCTGATGAACATTTCGCGGCGTTGGAGAACCTGGCTCTGGATGCGCTTGAAGACGACATGACACGCGACCTGTTGGCCGAACGCCTTTCTCAGTTGGAAGCGGCCACAACGGTTACGACGACAGTTGCCCGCCAAAACGGAGCGTCATTCGTGCTGACCGAGGAGGACGGCGATGGCGATCTTGGTGCGTCGCTTACCGCCGGATTGGCGCAAGCCCGTTATCAGTCGCCCAGCATCTGGACAGCCTTTTTGCACGAGGGGCGCCGAAGCCTGATCTGCGAAGGCCTGCCGCAGGGCGCGGAACAGGTTGCCCTGTTCGATCTGACCTCGCCCATCTGGAAAGAGGTGCAACCCGCATGAGCGCACGTTTTCGTTTTTCTGCCAAAAGCCATGTTGGCCTGAAGCGCAAGGTCAACGAGGACTCGGTCATTTCACTGCCCGAGCAAAAGCTTTGGGTGGTGAGCGATGGCATGGGCGGGCACGCTGCCGGGGATTACGCGAGCCAATTGATCACCGACACGGTTGCTATGATCCCCGAGGGGCTGGAGCCGGGCGAGCGCATGCGCGCCCTGCGCGATGCAATCCACCGCGCCCATGATGCGATCACCGCCGAGGCCGACGCGCGTGGCGGTGCGACTATCGGGGCGACGGTCGTGTCCTTGATGTTGGCGGATGGGCATTTTCTTGTGTTCTGGGCTGGCGATAGCCGGGCGTACCGTCTGCGGGACGGTCATATCGAGATGCTGACCAGCGACCATTCGGTGGTCGCGGCGTTGGTCGAATCCGGTCAACTGACCTGGGATGAGGCGGAAAGCCACCCGCAGTCCAACGCCATCACCCGCGCTGTTGGTGTCGGCCACGAACTGGAGCTGGACAAGATACGCGGAGAGCTTCAATCCGGTGACCGGTTTCTGTTGTGCTCGGACGGGCTGACCAAATACGCGACGTTCAAGATACTCGAAGATGCGCTGCGGTCCGCTCCAATCGAAACTGTCACCGACCGGCTGCTTCAGATCGCCCTGGCTGGCGGTGGAGCCGACAATATCTCGATCATCGTTGTCGATATTCTGTAAAACTTCGAAAAAATTCGACGGAAAGCGCCGGTTGTCGCGTTTAAGCCTTAAGCTTGGACGCCCGAACGCTTGGTACTATCTTACCGGTAGGGGTGAGCCACCTTGTTGAAAGAAAAGGACGTTCCATGCGTTTCTTGCGCCGCAGTCTAGTCGGACTGTTCTTACTAGCGGTCACCGCCGGACTTCTGGTCTATGCGGGAACGAGTTTCTATGGCGCCCTGCAAGAGCGCATGGCACAGAGCGACCGGCGCCCGGGTGCCCGTGAACGTGTTTTTACCGCCAATGTTGTTAAAGTCGAACCCGGACTGATCACGCCCGTTCTGGAAACTCATGGCGAGCTGCGTAGCCGTCGCACGTTGGATCTGCGGGCCAAGACCGGCGGGACTGTGGTGGAGCTTTATGAGAATTTCGAAGAAGGCAGTGCGGTCAGCAAAGGCCAGCTTCTGCTTAAAGTGGACTCTGCGGACGCCGAAAGCGCCTTGGAGCGGGCAAGAACAGATCAGGCAGAGGCCGAGGCAGAACTTCGGGACGCCGAGCGGAGCCTTGAACTGGCCCGAGATGAGGTCAGCGCGGCCGAAGCCCAGTTGACCCTGCGCAGTCAGGCATTAGCTCGCCAACAAGACCTGCGAGCAAGGGGCGTCGGAACAGATGCCGCCGTGGAAACTGCCGCGCTGGCTGAATCCTCCGCCCGGGCCGCGCATTTGTCAGAGCGGCGTACACTTGCCAGCGCGGAAACCCGGTTGGAATTGTCCCGGACTACGCTGTCGCGGCAATCTCTGTTGGTCGCGGAAGCAGAACGCGACCTCGCTGACACTGCCATCTACGCTGCCTTCGACGGGGCGCTCAGCAATGTCTCTCTGGTCGCCGGAGGGCTGGTGACGTCGAATGAACAGGTGGCGCAGCTGGTCGATCCGGCGCAATTGGAAGTGTCCTTCCGAGTGTCGACAGCACAATACGCGCGGCTACTGGATCGCGCGGGTCAATTGCAGAAATCCGAAATCGAAGTGGCTCTGGAAGTATTGGGCGCAAAGCTGACCGCCAAGGGCCGCATCACCCGAGAAAGCGCCGCGGTGGCCGAAGGACAGACCGGGCGCCTGCTGTTCGCCAGCCTCGAACACGCGCCCGAGTTTCGGCCGGGCGATTTCGTCACCGTTCGCGTGCAGGAACCGGAATTGCGCGGTGTCACACTGTTGCCCGCCTCGGCGGTTGATGCGGCCGGGACGGTGCTGGTGCTAGCGGAGGGAGACCGGTTGGAAACGGCCCCGGTCGAGGTACTGCGCCGACAGGGCGATGATGTCATCGTTCGCGCCGGCGACTTGCGCGGACGCGAGGTTGTCGCCGAGCGAACACCCGTTCTTGGCGCCGGGATCAAGATAAAACCGCAACGCGACGGTGCTGCCCCGGAACCCGAAGAACCGGAAATGGT
>CAYFXM010000007.1:0-31672 GCA_964346965.1 uncultured Actibacterium sp.
TTGAAAAGTCAGGGAAAAATTAGCCTCTATTCTCTTTAATTAGGGCACAACGACATCAGTCCCACAAACTTTACCTGTGCGGCCTCGCTTCTATCAAGTTTTGTGGGGGTTTCACGCGCTCCGGTTGAGCCGCGCTCGCGTTGCTCTGGCTATACTTTTGCTCGCTTCTTTTGCCGGAATCGCCTCCGCGGAATCCTGTTATCCGCCGCCTCGACCCTTCGTGCCGAGTGATCCGCAAGCCGCTCGCGACTACGCAGACATCATACGAAGCGATTTCGATCTCTACATCCGGGACATCCAGAGCTACTTCCGGTGCCTTGACGAAGAGCGGTCGCGGGCCTTTGAGGAAGCGCGAGAGGTCAGCCAGGACTACGACCGATTCCTGCAAACCGTTGGTGAGTGATTGTGGGCAGTATCGCCAAAGTCTAGTACGCCCCTGCTGTTGCGGATCATGCTTCGCGACCGTTTTGAGAACATCCAAGCCCACGGAAAACCTCAATTATCCACTTTTTAGATAATCTATAAATTAGATTAGCCCGGTCACAAGGAGATTGTGACACGTGGCGAAAACAATCAGGAGCTCAGGACATCAAGCGCTTTGCGACGCACTGATCGCGGCGAGGAACGCCGCTGGTTTGACGCAACAGCAATTAGCCGACAAGCTGTGTCAACATCAGTCTTTTGTCGCAAGAGTGGAAAGTGGTGAGCGAAGGATAGATGTCGTGGAACTGATCGTATTGGCCCGCGCCATCGGTGTTGATCCCGCTAAGCTTTTGTCCGCGACAGACGCGGCGACGGACAAAGACCACCGAATCTAAAAACGGCAGCTTAGACTCTACGGCCAACACAATGTTTGCGTCGCGTGCCGCGTTTGGCGCAAAAAACGTAAGTGATTCGCTGTTTGGGAAATGGCACCAGCACATTTGGCGACTACGTCACTATAGTTTCGGCGAGAACTGGACCTCGATGCTGGGCAGTCAATCGGCTCGTGTTTGAATGTCCAATGGATGGGGCATGGGATGCAGCTCCGGAAGCTAATCGCTGTATCAGTATCACTACATTCAGTAGTTTACTTGTTCGAACCCGTAGTTGCCCTCGTAATCTTGCCAATCCACGAACACAGACCGATGGTAGATTCTGGGGCAAGTGTCTCCCCAGCGTTCAAGTCCAACATGCGCCTCCGGCAAAGCAACTATGGATGATCTGGCCCATGAAAAGTCGCCTTGAATTCCATAGGTTCCAAGAACGATGTTTGCTGAACGTTCGCAGTCACCTTCCGACCCAGCTTCGTATTGACGTGCATAGCGAATGTCAAAGACACGAATCGAACGCACGAAGTTGAATTCCGGTCCACTGATGTCGATATCGGCGCGATCCTGGGCAAGGCGCAGGGCGAGGGCATCGGGCAGCTGAGGAAATTGGGACTCGATTGGATGATATACAGCTGGCAAGGGTCTGGTGCCGCCCTGAGGACGGATGAAGGGAAGGCTTTGGGGTAGGGGTTTGGTGCCCCCGAACAGGACGTCTCGGATGCGCGGTTCGGACCCTGCGTCGGTGCCAGGGGAGTAGGATGCACCCATGGGGCAACGCCAGATTTGCAGCGGCGGCTCGACAGGCCAGGGTGTTATCCGCCGGATGAACTCGGCGCGGGCTCGTGCGCAGGGGACCGAGGCAGGCCAGCCACCTGAAAGACAAAGAAGGATGGCGCAGTCAATGGGGTAAGTTTGCGCGAGGGACTTCTGGGCGACGCCGACCACAGAGGCAGTCGCGAGGATTGTGGCGAGAGCGAAGTGAGCGAGTTTGAGAGGCATGAAATTGGTTCCGGGCAGGTCGCTGGATTCTCACAATCATCCTCCAAAACTATACAAATGTCACTGAAAATATATTCACAAGTTTTGCTCTACGGGCGCGGCTATTCCTTCAGACGTGCGCTCTGCGCAGCGGAAAGCATCTCGAGTAGTTCTATGACCGAGTCGGTGCATACGGACTTGGCCGTTTCCAAGGTATTCAAATCGAGAGGTGGGTCGATCTCCACGGGATCGTAGTCGTCTCCAAGCCAAAGTACCGCGAGTCCCGAGGTTTCCCAAAGCACGGCCCAGCCAATGGTCTTTCCGTCCGCGTTCTTCAGCTTTGCGATCGAAGTCCCGTTTGTACCTGGCATCGTCACTCGTCCTGTACTCCAAATCCGTTTTCCGGGAGCCTTTGCACCTAATCCGGTTTTGGTCGTTTTTCTGGGGGCGCAATCACGCCTGCTCCGAAAAGGTGGCGGCACCGGAAGTACCAGTGCCGCCAGTTTATCGTCCACAGGGAGGAGGTAGAGGACGAATTTCATTTATATTTCGGGGACTTACGAAAAGTCGCATAATTTGATTTATGTTAATTAATTGCACGCCAAAGGTCGCCGGAATGCGCAACCCGCTCTTCGGACTGAAGTTTCTCAAGATGGGCCAGGACATTCCGTTCAGCTGCCTTCGCGATGTGCGGGTCAGACTTCTGGTAGACGGCTTTGGCAATCCCTTCGATCGTGTCCGGTGTCTTGAGAATATGTTCCACGATCTCGGCTTCTCGCCGCATGCGGTTGGCAAGCAGCCGTTTGACGTAGTCTCGTGGGCTATAGAGTGACGGCCCGTGACCAGGTAGATAGACTTTATCGTTTCTCTCGATCAGTCTTTGAAGTTGCTCACAGTAGTCGCGCATATTCCCGTCCGGCGGGCTGACGATCGAGCTGTTCCAGCTCATCACGTGGTCGCCGCTGAAGAGCAATCCGTCCGTTCGCGCGAAGCAGAGGTGGTCGCTGGCATGTCCGGGAGTATGAAGGACGGTCATCCCGGCGATGTCCTGCCCATCCTCGAGAACCCCATCCGGCTCGAAAGCGTCGTCTGGAAACGCGCTCGATACATAGATTGGCTGGCCTAATCGCTCTCGCAAAGCAGGCGCGGCGCCAAAATGATCGGAATGGTGATGCGTGACCAGAATCCCCGCCGGGGTGCTTCCAAGGTTTGCAGCGATTGCCTCGAAATGTACTGCGTCCTCGACTGGACCAGGATCGATGACAAACGCTCCTTCCAACGTATCTACCACATAACTGTTAGTGCCGTGGTAGGTCATCTTGCTCGGATTGTTGGCAACGATCCTGAACACACCGTCGGCTACCCGAACCCCCTGCCCACGGATCGGATCAGGCTCTTCGAGAAACATGCCGGTCATTTGGCGCTGCTCCCTGCCAATAAGAGGTGATTCGCGTCCACTAATGTAAATCGCTGATTCAGAATCCTTCCTCCCGACGACGATCCGATCGAAGAATTTGGCGACACTGGCTGAGCCAGTGCCGCCAGTCTTTCGCCCTCAGGGAGGAGGATGAGCGTGAAGTTCATGCTCTCAGAGTTTCTCGATCAGTTCCGGCACGGCGGTGAAGAGGTCGGCCACGAGGCCGTAATCGGCGACCTGGAAGATCGGGGCCTCTTCGTCCTTGTTGATGGCGACGATGACCTTGGAGTCCTTCATGCCCGCCAGGTGCTGGATCGCACCCGAGATGCCGACGGCGACATAAAGGTCGGGCGCCACGACCTTGCCGGTCTGGCCGACCTGCCAGTCGTTGGGGGCGTACCCTGAGTCGACAGCCGCGCGCGAAGCACCGACGGCGGCACCCAGCTTGTCGGCCAGTTTCTCGATCAGGGCGAAGTCCTCTTCCGAGCCGATGCCGCGACCGCCCGAGACGACGATGCCTGCCGAGGTCAGTTCGGGGCGGTCCGAGGCGGCGACCTTGTCATCAACCCATTCCGAGATACCGGGGTTTTCGGCGGCGCCGATGGCCTCGACCGGGGCCGAGCCGCCGGAGGCGGCGGCGTCGAAGGTGGACGTGCGGACGGTGATCACCTTGGTCGCGTCCGAGGATTTGACCGTCTGGACGGCGTTGCCGGCATAGATCGGACGCTCGAACGTGTCGGCGTCGACGACGCCCGAGATGTCCGAGATCACCATGACGTCGAGAAGCGCCGCGACACGCGGCATGACGTTCTTGGCGTCGGTCGTGGCGGGCGCCACGATGTGGCTGTAATCGCCCGCGAGCGACACGATCAGCGCCGCGGTCGGTTCGGCAAGGCGGTGACCCAGCGAGGCGTCTTCGGCCACGAGGACCTTGGCCACGCCGTCGATCCCGGCGGCGGCTTCGCCCGCGGCAGCGGCCGAGGCCCCGGCGCAGAGGACGGTCACGTCGCCCATGGCTTTCGCAGCTGTCACCGCCTTGGCGGTGGCGTCGAGGGAGAGTTCGCCGTCATTCACTTCGGCAAAGAGAAGTACGCTCATCACACGGCCCCCGCTTCTTTGAGTTTCGCAACAAGTTCATCCACGGAGCCGACGATTTCGCCTGCCTTGCGGGCCGCGGGTTCGGTGGTCGAGACGATCTGAAGGCGCGGGCTCACATCGACGCCGTAATCGGCGGGCGTCTTTTCATCCAAGGGCTTTTTCTTGGCCTTCATGATGTTCGGCAGGGACGCATAGCGCGGCTCGTTCAGGCGAAGATCGACCGTGACGATTGCGGGCAGCGTGACCTTGATCGTCTGGAGGCCGCCGTCGACCTCGCGCGTTACCGTGGCGCTGTCGCCATCGATATTCACTTCGGAAGCGAAGGTTGCCTGGCTCCAGCCCAGAAGGGCAGACAGCATCTGGCCGGTGGCGTTCATGTCGTTGTCGATCGCCTGCTTGCCGAACAGCACGAGGCCCGGCTGTTCTTCTTCGACGATCTTGGCAAGAACTTTGGCGACGGCCAAAGGCTCGATGTCGTTGTGAACGTCATCAGCGGCGACGACCAGTATGGCGCGGTCTGCCCCCATGGCCAACGCGGTGCGCAGTGTTTCCTGCGCCTGCTTCACGCCGATCGAGACCGCGACGATTTCATCGGCCTCGCCGGCTTCCTTGAGGCGGATAGCCTCTTCGACGGCAATCTCGTCGAACGGGTTCATCGACATCTTAACGTTGGCGAGGTCGACACCCATGCCGTCCGCCTTGACGCGGACTTTCACGTTATAGTCGATCACGCGCTTCACAGGTACGAGAACCTTCATTGTGTCCCTTCCGTGGTTTGGCTTTCATCTCATGGCAATTTCGAAACAGGGACCGTCCGGTAACCCGGGCGGCCCCACGTCCGTTTGGCTCAGAACTTAACCTTGTCGTAGATTTCTTCGCGCAGTTTCTGCTCGAAGGCATCGCCGTCGTTACCGATTTCCGCGCTGATCGCTTGCCACTTCTCCATGTTGCGGAGGAACGTCTCGGCGATTTTTTCGGGATCTTTGACGCCGCGGCTCCGCGCCGTTTCAAGCACGATCTGCAGTTCTGCATCTCGATAGCTTTCGAGCAGCGAGGTCACATCCTTCTTCGGCTCACGAACCGTCACTCCGCGGGCAGCGAATTCCGCGGCCGCGCGCTGGTCGTCACCCTGGTAGCCGTCCATGGTCGAGCCACGCACTCCGCCCGGAGCGGCATGGATGTAGGCTGCTTTTTGTTCGTCGCTCAGAGAGTTCCAGCGGTCCATGTTCATGTTGATCATCGAACCGCCCATGTAGGCGCCGCTCGGCACCTCGAGGATGTTCTTGGCCACGTCCCAGAACGAGAACGACTTCATCATGCCCGGCGAGCCCACCGTGCAATCGAGCTGGCCGCGCTGAAGCCCTTCGTAGACTTCGGAGATCGTCGCGTTGACCGGGGTGGCGCCGAGGGCCTCGATCCAACGCCCGACCGAACCGGCACCGCGGATCTTCTTGTTCTTGAGATCGGCCAGGCTCTCCACCGGATCCTTGCAAATGATGTTGTAGGGCGTGGACGCATAGGCACCGAAGTGCTTGATGTTCCAGCTTTCCCACTCCTTCATGCACTCCGGGCATCCCTGAAGCGTGGTCTCGTTCACCGCCCCGGCGTTCGATGCGGCGTCGGCCGACCAGGCCGCCATGTCGCCGATCAGGGCATTATACGGTAGGTCGTCCGTGTGATAGATCACCACCACGAGGCCGCCATCGACGATCCCGTCGCGGATGCCGGCGAGCGTCGTCTTGGCACCGACCAGCGCTCCGCCCGAGACGAGCTTGAACGTCAGGTCGGGCGCCGCGGCGGTCGCCTCCTTGAAGAAACGCGACAGACCGTAGACATTATGGCCGTGGTTCGGGCCCACGTAGCTGCCGTACAGGATCTCTTCCGTCTGCGCGGCCGCCGGGACGGCGAGGCACAGCAGACCCGCGCCAATCAACTTCTTGAGTTTCATCTTTCCTCCTAAGTGGTTGTGTGCCCGGTATTCGGGCGGTTGATTTCCGCGTCCCCGAACCATCGGACCGGGGCGTAATTCTGGCTGTTCTTCACTGCATCATGCTCGGCAGAAACAGGCTGATCTCGGGGAAGAGAACGAGCACCGCGATCACGAAGAAGTCCGCGACCACGAACCACAGCACCCCGCGGAACAGCGTCGGCAAGGGGATCGTGTCGCCGACGATGCTTCGCACGACGTAGACGTTCAGCCCCACCGGCGGCGTCAGCAGGCCGACTTCGAGGAACTTCAGAACCAGCACGCCGACCCAGATCAGGTTGAAGCCCGCGCCCTCGAAGACCGGCAGGAGCACGGGCAGGGTCAGAAGCATAAGTCCGATCGAGTCGAGGAACATTCCGAGGAACAGGTAGATCAGCGCGACCATCAGGATCAGCTGCAGGTGCGACAATCCCAGACCCTCAGTGAACGAGGCGAGGTAAGGTCCGACCCCGCTCAGCGCCAAGAACCGCGTCAACAACATGGCCCCGATAGCGATGAAGAAGATCATCGAGGTCGACCGGATCCCCTCGAAGAGGCTGGCCGAGAGCGTTTTCCACGTCAGTTCACGGCGGAAGAGCGCGATCAGCGCCGCCAGACCCGCCCCCAGCGCACCTGCTTCGGTCGCCGTGGCGACGCCGGTATAGATCCCGACGATGACGATTCCGATGATGACCGGCAGCGGCCAGACACCGGCCGAGGCTCTGAGTTTTTCGCGCAGCGGAGTGCGTGTCTCGATCCTCGGTGCAAGCGAAGGGTTCAGTGAACAGCGGATCAGGATGAGCAGCGTGAAGGCGACCGCGGTCAGCACACCCGGCAGCACGCCGGCGATCAGCATCTGTCCCACAGGTTGTTCGGCGAAGATCGCGTAGAGCACCATCAATACGCTCGGCGGGATCATTGAGCCAAGCGTGCCGGATGCCGCGATCGTGCCGGCGGCGAGCCCGGGGTTGTAGCCCTGGCGCAGCATTTCCGGGATGGCCAACCGGCCCATGGCGGCCGCGGTGGCGAGGCTCGACCCGGAGGCGGCGGCGAAGCCTGCGCTGGCGAAGTTGCTCGCTATGGCGAGCCCGCCCGGAAGGCGTCCAAACCAGAGGCGCATGGCGTCGAACAGATCAGCGGTCATACGCGTGTGGTAGGCGATGGCTCCCATGAGCAGGAACATCGGGATGGCGCTGAGCGACCAGTGCGAGACGAAGTCGAACGGCATGGTGCGCAGCATGCCGAACGCAGCGCCGGGGCCGCGGATCGCCTCGGTTCCGAAGAACCCGACGAGAGCCAGTGCGAGCCCGACCTGGACCCGGCACGCCATGAGCACGACGAGGACACCGAGGCCGATGAAACCGATAGCCAGAGACGACATTTCAGGCATCCCTCCGTTCAGCAGAGCCAAATGCGCGCCGCGCACTCGCAATGCATTGGCTGACGAGGACCAACGCAAAGACGACCGCGGCCAACGGGAGGATCCAACGGGCGGGCCAGATCGGCACCGAATGAAAGGCCAGACCGATGGCCTCGCCCGACAGGAACTTCTTGTAGGCCACCACGCCGGACACCCAGGCGAAGGTGGTCATGGCGACGGTCCCGACGAGGGTAACGAGAGTGTCGAGCGCGGCGAGCGCGCGGGGGCCCAAGAAGAGGGTGAAGATTTCCACGTCCACGTGGTCACGCAGATGCTGCACCGCCGCCATCGGCAGGAACACGACCGCAATCATGAAGTAGTTGGACACGAGCTCCAGCGTCCCGATGATGGGCTTGCCGAGCAGGAACTTCGCGAGGACATCCGCGATGATCATCAGGCACATCAGAGCGACCGCGACGGCCCCTGCATATTCCAGAACCATTGCAGATCGACCTGCCAGACGATTGATGAGTGGCATGGCCATCCCTTTCTCCCTTGTTGACGTGGTCACGCCCTGCCCCGCCGTTACGGCTGAGCCGGACTGACTTGCCTTTCGCGCGCCGGCTCGCCGCTGTTGACGATGTTGCGGCTGATGAGCTCGTCGATCCGGGCGTCCTCCATGCCCAGCTCGGCCAGCACTTCGCGCGAATGTTGCCCGAGCCGCGGCGCTGGCAACCGGTGCGCGGGCTTTGTGTCCGACCACTCGGTCGCGACCGCCGTGCGGCGCATCCGCCCTTCGGAGGGATGCTCGAACGTCTCGATGAACCCGGTCTCGCGCAAATGCGGATCGTTCAGAATATCCTCGACCGAATTCATCGGTGCGGCCGGAATGTCAGCCTCGACGAGTGCGCGCATCCAGTACTCCGATGTCTGGGACGCGAGCACTTCGGCCAGGAAGCCGTAGACTTCCGTGATGTGGGTCAGCCGGCTGCTCTGCGAAGCGAAACGAGGGTCCTCGATCAGATCGGCCCGACCGATGAGGCTCAGGAAAGACCGCCATTGCCGGTCGTTGTAGACCATCACACAGATGTGCCCGTCGCGGGTCTCGTACGGCCTGCGGTCAGCCGCGACGCTGCGCTGATAGTTCGGCGGCGCAATCGAGGGCTCGAACAGGGTTCCCGCCATGTGCTCACCCAAGGTCAGCGAGGCGAGCGATTCGAACATCGGGACCTCGACGCGCTGGCCGCGTCCGGTGCGCTCGCGGGCCAGCAACGCGGCGAGCGTGGCGTTGGCCGCGAGGATCCCGACCATCCGGTCCGCGAGGACCATCGGCGCATAGCGCGGGCTGCCGCCCATGATGTTGGCCAGATGCGGTATTCCCGCCATGCCCTGGATCAGGTCGTCGTAGGCAGGCCGGTCCGCGTAAGGACCCCGCTGGCTGAAGCCGTAGGCCCCGACGTAGATCAGCCGAGGGTTGATCTCGCTCAGGGCCTCCCAGGACAGACCGAGCCTTTCCATCGAGCGTGGCCGGATGTTGTAGAACAGCACGTCGTAGTTTGCCACGAGATCGGTCAGGATCGCTCGCCCTTCCGGAGACTTGAGGTCGATCGAAAGAGACCGCTTGTCCTGGTTCGTGGTCATGAAGAAGTGGCCCATCTTGGGCGATCGCATCGGGCCGGCGAAACGCATGATGTCGCCGGCCAGAGGCTCGATCTTCAGGACCTCGGCACCGAGTTCCGCTAACGACTGGGTCGCGGTCGGGCCCATGACGACGGAACTCAGGTCGAGAATGCGTATGCCGGCGAGCGGACCGCTCATCCGCGGGCCTGCCGCAGCATCTGCCTGGCGACGATGATCTGCTGAATCTGGCTCGTCCCCTCGAAGATCCGCAGAAGCCGGGCGTCGCGGTAGAGCCGTTCGATCGGATACTCCTTGATGTACCCGGCGCCTCCGTGAACCTGGAGCACCTTGTCAGCAATCCGGCCGAGCGCCTCGGTGGTGAAATACTTGCACGCCGCTGTTTCCTTGAGGGTCGGCAGCCCGTCGTCCTTCATGATCGCGACCCGCTCGACGATCGAACGGGCGGCGATCGCGTCGATCTCGCATTCCGAGAGCAGCCCTTGGATCAGCTGGAACTCCGCGATCGGCTTGCCGAACTGCTTGCGGTCAATCGCATATTTCACACCCTCGTCCACGATCCGTCGGCACATCCCCGCGGCCACCGCCGACATGTGAATGCGCGCGTGGTCGAGCGATTTCATTGCCGTCTTGAACCCGACGCCTTCGCTCCCGCCAAGCAGCGCAGATTCGTGAACGCGGCAATCCTCGAAGATCACGTCCGAGGAATGCGATCCGCGGAAACCCATCTTCTGGAAGTGCTTGGCGACCGTCAGGCCCGGCGTCCCGGCCTCGACGAGGAAGGCCGAGATGCCCCGCGAGCCCTCTTCCCTCGGCCCGGTCCGGGCGAAGACGGTGAAAAGCCCCGCTTGCGGTGCGTTGGTGATGTAGCGCTTCGTGCCGTTCAGCACGTAGTGCTCGCCATCCTTGGTCGCCTTGGTGGTGATCGAGGCGACATCCGAGCCCGCGTCCGGTTCTGTCAGGGCGAAGGACGCCACCATCTGCCCACTGGCGATCTGAGGCAGGTAGGTCTGCTTCTGCTCCGGTGTGCCGTCGATCGTGATCCCCAGCGTTCCGACGCCGTTACTGGTCCCGAAGTAGGACCGGAAGACGGGTGAGGCGTAGCACAGTTCCATGACTACGCTTGCCTCGTCGTACATCGATAGGCCGAGACCGCCGTACTCGGTCGGGATCGACATGCCGAAGAATCCGAACTCCCGGAAACGCTGCACGATCCGCTCGGGGATCGCATCGCTCGCCTCCACCTCTTCCTCGACCGGGATGAGTTCCTCGCGCGCGAGCCTGGCAACGCCGTCCAGCATCGAGGTGAGAACGTCAGAATCAAGCATGGTTGTCCTTTCTCATTTGCGACTTTTCCTTCTCTGCGGCGGCCTCGAGGTAGTAGTGATGAAGCGAGTTCAGATGTCGCTCCATCTCGGCTCGCGCGGCAGAGAGGTCGTTCTTCCGCAGGCAATCGATGAAGATCCGCCGGGTCCTGATGACCTCGTGCCCCATGACGGAGCCGAGTTCTTCGACCAGACGCCTGAGCACGGCCATCAAGGCATCCATCACGATGACCAGGATCAGGTTGCCGGTGCCCTCGGCCAGCAGGACGTGAAAGCGGATATTGGTCGAGGTCTTCTCAGCATCCCTGCCCTCGTTGGTGAGCCGCTCGGCTTCGTCCACGTTGGCGTCCAGCGTCTCAAGCAGATCGTCCGAAACTTTTCCATCGAGCGCGTCGATCATCGCCAGCTCGACGATCAACCGCGCCTCGGTGAGCTGCCCGACCGTCAGCTCACGCGACTGCATCAGCCGCTCAATGACCTCCGTGAAGACCTCGGGCCGGCCGGTCGAAACGAAGGCGCCCCCTGTCGCGCCTTTCCGCATCGTGACCCAGCCAGTGACTTCCATTGTCCGAAGCGCTTCGCGCACCGCGTGACGGCTGACACCTAGTTCCGCGGCGACCTCGCGCTCGTTCGGAAGCTTGTCACCGGGGACCATCCTTTCGGTCTCGATGAGGTCGCGGATTTGAGAGGCTATCATCTCAAAGACACGGGTGGATCTGATCGGCGTAAGGCTCATGATTCCTTATTGGCCCAATCATTGTATCAAAGCAAGACTTTTTTCGATCTCGGCCCTACGCGATCGCCAATGTCCCCCGTCAGGCCGGACCGTCGGCGATGGCCTATGCGCGCGGCCGCGACGGCGGCGACAGGGCCTCCGGGTCGCCGAGCGCCAGGCGTCTGAGGTAGGGCGACCCGATCAGGGCGTTGGGAAAGCCGGCGGACGGACGCGTCGCTGCGTTCACCGAGTCCAGGACTTCGCCCGGCACCTCGCTTTCCGCCGCGTCCAGCAGCTCGCCGAGCTGCGCGCTGGTTCTTGCACCGATCAGCGGCACCACGGCAGGAGCGCCCTGCTGCAGGATGTACCGAAGTGCGACCGCCTTCAGGTCCAGCCCCGCGGTGTCCGCGATGCCACCCACCGTATCCACCGCCGCCCTGACCGTGGCCGGCACGGCATCCACCGGCCGGCGCTTGCCGCCACCCCCCGCAGCGAACGCGCCAGCTGCCAGGGGGGCCCAGGCGATGACGCCGAGATCCAGCGCCTCGGCCATTGGAAAAAAGTCCGCCTCGACCTCACGAGCGGCCAGATTGTATTCCAACTGCACGGCCACCGGCCGCGACCAGCCGCGCAATTCGGCCATCGTCACCGCGCGCGAAACAAGCCATGCTGGCGTGTCGCTGAACGCGAAATAGCGGATCTTGCCCTGTTGAATAAGCATCTCGGCCGCACGCAAAACCTCGACCAGTGGCGTTGTCCCGTCCCAATAGTGGCACCACAGCAAATCAATGCAGTCGATCCCGAGCCGCCTTAGGCTACCCTCGACCGAACGTACCATCGACCCCAGGCTGTTACCGCCAGCCAGAACATGCCGGTCGTTCGATGCGGTATACTTCGTCGAAAGTACGAAACGGTCGCGGTCGGTGCGAAGAAATTCACCGAGAATGTCTTCTGCCGCTCCTTTGGAATAATTCGGCGCGGTGTCGATCAACGTGCCGCCGCGCTCGGCGAAACACCCGAGCATCTTCAGAGCCTCGTCGCGCGGCACGCCCCAGTCTTTTGTTTCCCCAAAGTTGAGCGTCCCCAGTCCGACGTTCGAGACCCTGAGGCCACTTTGTCCAAGAAGCCGGTACTTCATGGTTTGCGCCAGTCCGCAAAGGTGCCGCCGTTCGCGGCCAGTTCCTCGATCAACGGGCTGGGCGACCAGACAAGCGCGTCTTCCGGCGCGAGCGCCTGCAAGTCTTTCAGGATCGCGCCAGCACCCAACGTGTCGGCATGGTGCAACAATCCGCCGCGCCAGCGTGGGAAATTGTATCCGCTGACCGTCACCAGATCGATGTCGGACGCACTGCTGGCAATGCCTTCCCAAAGAATGTCTGCGGCCTCGTTGATCATCGCCAGAACCAGCCGCCTTCGGATCTCCTCGGCCGTGTAATTCTGCCGTTCAACCTGAGCAAAATGCGCCTCTTCGCGCGCCAGATCCTCGACCAATGGATCGACGACCTTGCCGCCGCCGCCGGGATAACGGTACCAACCGACCCCGACCTTGCGGCCCAACCGTCCTTCGTTCACCATCCGGTCACCGATGGGCACATAGCGCCGGTTCGGGTCGCGCGTTGCGTCCTGGCGTCTTCGGTTGGCAAAGGCGATATCCAGCCCCGACAGGTCCTGTGCCTCGTAAGGCCCCATCGCATAGCCAAATTCGACCATTGCTTCGTCGATCTCCCAGGGGTTCGAGCCGTCCATCATGACGGTATCGGCCGCTTCGCGATACCTGGCCAAAATGCGGTTGCCGATAAACCCGTCACAGACCCCGGCAAGAACGCAAATCTTCCTGAGCCGTTTTCCCAGGGCAAAGCCCGTGGCCAGTGCCTGGTCGCCGGTCTGTGCGCCCCTGACGATTTCGAGCAGTTTCATGATGTGCGCGGGAGCGAAAAAGTGCAGCCCGACAAGCCGCGATGGATCTCTTAGAACGGCGGCGATCTCGTCAACATCGAGATACGAGGTATTGGTCGCCAGAATTGCCGTTTCCGGCAGGGCGGCTTCAAGCCGTTGCATGACTTCTTTCTTTACGTCCATGCTCTCGAAAACCGCCTCGATGGCCAGGTCTGCCTCGGCCCCATCGGTGGCATCCGCGCTTGCCCTGAAACGAGCGCGATACCTGGCGGCCTTGTCGGCACTCAGCACACCGCGGCTTTCGCCCTGCGCAATCAGCTTTTCGACGTTGTCCGTGGCGCGCTTGACGCCATCGGCGTCGGTTTCCAGCAAGAGCACAGTGATCCCTGCGCTCAAAAGCGCATAGGCGATGCCTGCGCCCATCGTGCCACCACCGACGACGACGGCTTGCCGAATTTCTGTTGGCTTTGCAGTCAGCCCAGCGGGTGCCTTCGCACCTCTTTCGGCGAAAAAGATATGGCGCAACGCCTTTGCTTCTGCCTTTTGCCGCAGGTCCAGAAAAACCTTGCGCTCGGCGGCCATGCCCGCATCCAGCGTTGCTGTTTGCGACAGCTCTAAAAGCTCGACCGCACGCAGCGGCGCCGTTTGTCCACGCATTTTTCGCGCCGCAGTCTTTCTGGCAGCCTCGAACACCTCGTCGCCTGCCGCACCCGAATTCAGCTCGCCGACCGGCACCGCCATTCCCAGCCATTCCGAATTTGTCATTTCGGCAAAGGTAATCGGATCATCCGAAACCTCATCGACCAGCCCGATCTTCTTGGCGACGACGCCGGTGACCGGTTTACCGGTCGGTATCAGCTCCAGCGCCTGCTCCAGTCCGATAAGCCGTGGCAGCCGTTGCGTCCCACCTGCCCCCGGTACGACACCAAGCACAACTTCGGGAAACCCGATCGAGGCGTCGGGCCGTGCGACGCGGTAATGACAGGCCAATGCGATTTCCGCTCCACCGCCCAAAGCCGCGCCCGAAATGGCGGCGATCCAGCGCACATCGCTTTGTTCGATCCGGTTCAAGACCTCCGGCAGGTGCGGTTCGACTGGCGCACTGTCGAATTCAGAAGCATCGGCGCCTGCGGCAAAGATCCCGTTTGCGCCCGAAACGATCACCCGATCAAGGTCTTCGGATTCGGCGCGTTCAACAGCCTCCAGAAGTCCAACCCGCATGTCGCGACCAATTGCGTTGACCGGAGGATTGTCCAGCGTCACATAGCCGTAGCGACCATTGATCCGGAATGTGACAGTCATGGTAGTTCCTCCCAAAATTGTGCTATATATTGCAAAATATGCGCTATACTGCAATCAAAAAATGACGAGGGGGAGAGCGCGATGACGCATGAACCAATGTTGCTGACCATTGGTCAGGGGCGGGCCGATATCGTATTGAACCGGCCCGAAAGACTGAATGCACTGACGCGCCACCTGATGGAAGACCTCGGCGCGGCGATCACCAGTGTCGCCGCACAGGATGCCATTCGTGTGGTCACCATCAGCGGCGCGGGGCGTGGTTTCTGCGCAGGTCAGGATCTCTCCGAACGTGACCCTCGAAAACTCCACGGCCCTCTCGACCTTGCCGGTATCCAACGCGAGCTTTTTCATCCGGTCATCCGCGGCATTCAAGACATGGGCAAGCCGGTTATTGCCCGCGTGAATGGCATTGCCGCCGGAGCGGGCGCGGCTTTGGCGCTGGCCTGTGACATCGTTCTTGCGGATGAAAACGCCAAATTCGCGATGAGCTTTGCCAAAGTCGGGCTTTCGGTTGATGCAGGGCTTGGGAAAGCGCTGGTTCAGGGATTGGGACCCGCGCGCGCCAAGGCTCTGTTGATGTTGGGCGAAACGCTCGATGCCAAGGCCGCCGCAGCAGTCGGCCTGATCTGGAAAGCCGTGCCCGCAGACGCGCTAGACGACAGTTTCGAAACCCTTGTGGCACAGCTGCGTGCCACACCGCGCGCTTCGCTCTCGGGCATCAAACGCGCCTTGGCTGACTCATATCTGCACCCGGACATTTACTTTGCGACAGAGGCGGAACGACAGGGGATCGCAGGAAAATCGCCCGACTACGCCGAAGGTGTTTTAGCATTCCTTGAAAAACGCTCGCCCAACTACAGTTGAATCACGCCGACGGGATCGCGTGGACTTTCGCCGTCAACTCCTGAAGTGATTGCTCGAGCTTTTGATCCGATGTGTCCAACACGTCATCGGCCCGCTGATACAGCGCCTCGCGACTGCGCAGGATCGATTTCAGCTGTTCCATCGCCTCGGGGTTTCCCGCCATCGGGCGCGTGTCGCCCTGTGCGCGTACACGTTCCATATGCTCATCCGGCGACGCCTTCAGCCAGATGGTATGAAACCGCGACAACAGCGTGTTATATGTATCGGGCTCGGCGACGATCCCACCAGCGACGGCCAGGATCACATCGTCATGGGTCGCGATTACCCTGTCAATCGCCTGCGCTTCAAGCCGCCGGTATCCTTCCTGCCCGTACAGCGCAAGGATCTCGTTTGCCGGCATTCCCGAGTGGTCCTCGATCTCGCGATTCAACTCTACGAAGGGCATTGCCAACTTATTTGCACCCGGCTGAATGCGGCCTGCTCCGCGCCCGTCATGCGGTCATCTCGAGTGCGTAGCCGTTCCAAAGATCAAAGGCATCGGATCGGGCGTGGCGGTACGATGTGGCGGTAAGACGATAGCGGCGGGGACGGAAGAACATGTTGATCTGGTCATGTGCGTCCAGAAATCTCTGAGCCTGTCCGGGTGACTTGAACCGCCCCATGAGTTTCTCTCGCTTGCGGGTTGGCCGATGGGATCCTTCGATCCGGTTGTTCAAGCCCTTGTGCGCCCGATGATCAGCATTCGCCACGAGGTTGCGGATCGGCCTGATGTAACTGCGCAGCTTGTCGGTGATCACGACCCGCGGCGCGCCAAACCGGTCGATCAGCCGCTTCAAGAACCGGCTGGCGGCCTTTGCATTACGTTGCTTTTGCACGAGAATGTCGAGCACATTCCCATTCGCGTCGACTGCCCGCCAAAGCCAGAACTTCACGCCATTGATCGGAACAACGACTTCATCCAAGTGCCATTTGTCACTGGCGCCCGGCCTGTCGCGCTTGATGCAATCGGCGAAATGGCGGCCAAACCGGTTCACCCAGTTCCGGACGGTTTCCCGGCTGACCATCACGCCGCGTTCGGCCAGCAGATCCTCGACATCTGCCGTGCTCAGCGCAAACCGATGGTAAGCCCAGACGGCATAGGAGATGATCTCGCGGGGAAAACGAAAGCCCTTCAGGCGTCGAATTGTCGGCACGGTTTTCATGATGACCGCCTATCCCGACGGAACCCCGTGATCAACTTGGCAATGCCTTACTGATGCCTCCCAATCGATCTTTGCCGCCCGGGCTGTTTGGTCGCAGCGTCAGACCGAGCCAGGCTGCAAACTATCGTCCAGATCGGAACTGGCCTGAATCGGGAACGGTCTTGGCGATAGCGGAGGCAGCAATTGGACCGATGCCGGTCATCATTGCGAGACAACGGCTCGTCTCCTCTGCCTTTTGCCAGGCGAGGAACTCCTCTTCCAGATGATCAATCTGTCGTTGGAGTGCCTCCAACTGGGTAACGACGGAGAACAAACGGATCAGGTGTGCTCAGGTAATTCGCCCTGCTCCTCATACAGCGGCTTGGTGGGATCCTTCAAACCACCGGGACCCGCCGCCGTGACAATCCCGTACTCTGCCAAAATGGGTGCGAAAGGCGTTGATCAGGGCGATCCGATGACGGACGAGGAGATCCCGCGTTTTGGGCAGCAAGAGAGCAACCGTGCTGCTCCCGGCTCTTCACTGCGACGCAGCGCATGGTCGACCGCGTGACCGCCTCGCAGATCGCCTTGGTGTCAGCCGCGTCGGTCTTCCCTCGCTTCACATATGGTTTGACGTAGGCCGGTGGCATCGATCGAACTTCGGGACCCAATTCCTGCAGTTCGCGCGCCCAATGATGCGCAGATACTTAGGCTTCCATCCCGACAAGACTTAGCGGTAACGACGAAAAGAACGCTAGCAACTCCCCGCATCGCAGTTTCCGGCGGATCGCAACGGATCCTTCCGCACTCATTGCATGAAGCAGAAACACTCTCTTCGTAAGATCGAGACCGACGACGGCAATATCTGAACTGCACCGAGGTTGCCGGAAGCTGATTGATCTTAGTTACGCGGCCCATGTCTGATCTTTCCGGAGCTGCATGGCAGTTTGCCTCGGCCTCTGCTGGCGGAACGTTTCCGATGGGTACCAGCAGCCGGCGGTCGTAGAACCAGCCCACCCACTCCAAGGTTGCGTATTCCACAGCATTGAAACTGCGCCGGGGCCTTGAACCGACGGTTCATCTTGTCCAGCGGGCATGGTTGGGACTTGTCCAGGATTGTCGTCCTATGCTTCTTGCCACGGCTGATACCTTCCAGGGCCAAGTCTTTCATTAGCCACGCTACCGTGCATCTGGCTACATCGAAACCGTCCCGGCGCAGCTGGTGCCAAACCTTTCGAACGCCGTAGACCTTGTAGTTCTGTTCCCGGACACACTCGATCTCGAGCTTCAAGTCCATTTCCCGCTTCGCCCGAGCCGGCAGCAGATCTGCGTTCGGCCTCTTGGCCGTGCGGTCGTAGAACGTGGACTAGGCAATCGGCAGGGGCTTGTAGATCGGCCCGACCCCGATGGTGTCACATTGCTCTTCGATAAAGGCGATCATGTCTTGGACCGGCGGTCGAGCTCCGCCTGTGCAAAATATGCTGACGCCTTCGGCAGGATCTCGTTGACTTGCTTCAGTTCGCGATTCTCGCGTTCCAAGGCCTTCAATTTCACGGCCATTTCGGTCGTGATACCGGCGCGGTCTCCGCGATCAACTTCGGCCTTCTTGACCCGCTCGTTCAGCATCTGGGCTGCGCAACCGATCTTCGAGGAAATCGATAGGATCACCGCCAGCGGCTCTCATGCTGCCCTGCGATGTCCAAAACCATGCGAACAGCGCGTTCGCGTACTTCCGGTGAATATTTGTACGTCGTCTTGCTCATGATGCTCCATCCTACTCAGGACTTGGAGCCTCCGGCAAACCCGGTTCGGTTCAATCCTCAAACATGTGATGTGGCTCCTTAGAGCTGGCTTAAAGGCCAAATCATTGTACACTAAGCTGGCGCAGGGGCCGCCCACAGCATCAGGTCAGTTCGGAGGTTGTGGAGTTGCAAACCGGCCTGTTTGCAATTCCCACTTTAGATGGCCGATCCGAATCGCCCCACAATCCAGCACGTAGTCTCATCTGTGGCTAGAAGCCAACCGATGCTTGGGCTTCTTGATGCACTTACGCTCGACCCACCCGCACCTTCACGTAGCTTTATGTTTTTAAGTTATTTTTGAGACTTTCTCTACGTCGCAGTGCCCGGCCTTCTCAAATTTTTAGTAAACTTGTTGACTACTTGTCCAATAATCGACTAGTCCTCAAAGGGAGGACAATGTTTTGAAAATTTGCTCAAGCATTCTAAGGGAGGAAACGCATGAAAACTCTGAGAAACACCGTGGCAGCACTGTCGCTTCTTGCTTCTATCGCGGCAGCACCTGCAAACGCCGAACTTCGAAGCATCACCATTGGCACCAATCCTGCAGGTTCCACATTTTTCCTGATCGGGGGCGGATTCGCCAAGATGTTCCAGGAGGAGCTCGGCATTCGATCAACGGCGCAACCCCAAGTGGGTTCGTCAGTCTACCTGCCATATATCAACAATGGTGAAATGACATTGGGTCTTTCTTCGTCCATGGATGCAGGCTTAGCCTACACGGGCGAGGGGTTCCCGGCGTCAAACCCCAATCTTCGCACGCTCGGCCGCATCTGGATTCTGCCTTATGCGTATATTGCGGCGCGAGATTCCGGAATTACGCGAATGGAAGACCTGGCCGGAAAGCGGGTCATGGGAAACATGCCGACCAACGTTGCCCTGACTTTGGTGAATAAGGCCATGCTCGAAAGTGCCGGTCTGACAACGGACGATGTTGTTTTTGCTAATTCCGGCGGATTGCTTGATGGTATTAATGCCGTCGTGGAAGGACGCGCTGATGCAGCACCTGTCGCCGTCACTATGCCGAACCTGATTGAAGCCAATAGTGCCGCGAAGGGTGGAATCGTCGTTATCAAGAATGGCGCACGGGCCAACGAAGGTTTCTATGAACAGCTTGTCCCTGGAACACGTCTGGGCGTCACCAAGCCCGTTCCGGCCCGTCCATTTGTGACCGAAGAAACCGGCATCGTAAATTATGACACACTGCTTGTTACAAGCACGTCTTTGTCAGACGAGGACGCTTATACGCTCACCCGCGCGCTTCATGAAAACTGGGAACAATTGACGAAAGACTACCCGCCCCTTCGAAGCGTTGCCCGGAATGATCTGGCTCTCGCCGAGTCAACCATTCCCTACCATCCCGGTGCAATTCGCTATTATCAAGAAATCGGTTTGTGGACCGACAAGCACGATGTGAACCAGTCGCGCGTGTCGCGCTGATTATCCTGAGAAATCACTGAACCCTTTGACCCCGCCGTGACATTGGCGGCGGGGATTTGGAACGCGCGCGATGAAAAAGATCAACAACCGTCTGCTCAACATCTACGTCGCGCTGCTTTGCGTGATAACGATAGGCTGGGTAATGAACGTGCAGGACTACTTGGGCCTGTCACTTGTCACGCAGCAGGTGATCGCCATAGCTGCAGGACTTGCCATTGGTATCGCCTTTCTCAAACACCCATATTCCGAGCGCAGTACAGGTATCGATCTTGCACTTGCCCTGATTTCTAGTGGAAGCTGGCTCTGGTATGCGCTGAACTTCGAAAGCTGGATGCTTTTGCTAGCTTATCGCACGCCGGATATGTGGATTCCAGGCATTCTGGCCATAGTGCTACTGATAGAGGCTCTACGCAAGTCCGGCGGTATGATTATCGCGTCTTTGGTAATCTGTATCGTCGCCTATGGATTTGTCGGACATCTTTTGCCTGGCGTCCTGCGTGCCGAGGTGTATCCGCCAACCAAGACGGTACTTTATCTTTATGCAGATAGTAGCGGCATTCCGGGAATTGTGCTGAGAATTATCATCAACCTAGTGATTCCTTTCATTCTATTTGGAAAGATGATGGAAATTGCTGGAGGAATGACTTTCTTTACGAATTTGGCAATGCGAATGCTGGGACGGTGGCGTGGCGGGCCAGCAAAGGGCGCATCGTTTGCATCCGCCGCGTTTGGTATGCTGTCAGGCTCGACAGTAGCAAATATCCTGTCCACAGGGATCGTAACAATACCACTTATGAAGAAGACAGGATTCCGACCTTATCAGGCGGGCGCCATCGAAGCTGTTGCATCAAACGGCGGACAGATCATGCCACCAGTAATGGGGGCAACCGCTTTCATTATCGCCGAGTTCCTACAACTGCCCTACAGTTCCGTGGTGCTCGCGGCAATTACACCCGCTCTACTCTACTATATAGTCCTGTTCGTGAAGATTGATGCGATTGCCGCTTGTGAAAACATCCGCGGACTATCGTCGGAGGATCTACCGCGTAAAGAGGATGTCTATAACGGAAGCTGGGTTTTCATTCTGCCGCTGATCCTAATGATCGTGCTAATGTTCGGTATGGGTTATGACCCAGGAAAATCCGCGGTAATTGTTTCTGGTGCCGTGCTGGTCGCGTATGTTATTCGCAACCGTTTTCGCATTAAGGCGACTGATCTCTGGGCCGTTATCAAAGGCACAGGAAGCGAATCTATCCCTGTCATCCTTATCGGTGCGGGAGCAGGTGCAGTAATCGGCGTGATGAACTCTTCCGGTTTCGCATTTCAACTTACACTCATGCTGACACATTTGGCGGAACAGTATGGTCTGTTTGCGATGCTATTGATGGCCGCTCTGGTGTCCATCGTGCTTGGCATGGGAATGCCGACCGTTGCTGTTTATGTAGTACTTGTAACAATCGTGGCGCCGTCCGTTATTGAACTCGGCGTCGACCCTTTGGGAGCACACCTGTTCCTGTTTTACTTCGGGTTGATGAGCATGATTACGCCACCCATCGCAATGGGTAGCATCGTGGCGGCGCAAGTAGCGGGCGCAAGCATCTGGACAACTGGGTATTATGGACTGAGGCTTGGGATCAGCGCCTATTTGTTGCCGTTTCTTTGGATTTACAATCCCGCGCTCCTTCTAAACGGCTCTACGATAGAGATCATCATCATCCTTGCCAACTGTGCCGCTGCGGTAATGCTACTCCGGTCGTCCATGTTGCCGAGCCCATTCGGTAGACTACCAAATTGGATGTTCGCGGTGTTTGCGGTTGCAATGGCAATCTTCTGCGGCGGTGCGACGGTCTGGTTTGGATCTACAAGTCTGACTGCGCTTGGTGTTTCCGTCTTCGGCCTTGCGCCACTGCTTCCAGGTCTTCGGCTTTCAGATGTGGCCGATTCCATGAATCTACCAACTCCCGAAATGCCAGACACCCATCGCGGTGTCCATCTTGAAAAAGAGGATAACCAATGAAACACAATCTCGAAATTTCCGGCCAGACGAACCTCGAAGAGGGGGTATTAGACCGGGAGATCTTTGTCAGCGAAAATATCTACCAACAAGAAATTGAAACGCTGTTCACACGAGCTTGGCTTTTCGTCGGCCATGAAAGCCAAATTCCTAATCCCGGCGACTTCTTTACGTCGCGGATGGGTGAGGAGTCTGTGATTCTGGTGCGAGACAAAGCTGGCGTGATTCACGTCTTCCTCAACTCCTGCCGCCACAGAGGAATGAAGGTATGCCGCTATGATCAGGGCAACACTTCGCTATTCACCTGTCCGTATCATGCCTGGACGTATGCAACCGACGGGAAAGTACGCGGTATTCCGCAGTACCAAGAGCTTTATGCCGGGGTATTGGATCGAGAAAAATGGTCCTTGATCGAAGTTCCGCGAATGGTCAACTACAAAGGCACGATCTGGGCATCGTGGGATGAAAACGCGCCAGAATTCGAGACTTATCTAGGCGATGCTAAGGTTCATTTGGATCAAGCATTGGATTGCCGTGACGGACGTCCTGGAGGATCAGAAGTCATTGGTGTGCACAAATGGGTGTTCCCTTCGAATTGGAAGCTTGCCTCCGAAAATTTCCTTGGCGATTCATATCATAACCCAAGCCACCGATCGGTTGATCTGATTGGAATTGGCCCGTCGGCGAGGACGGGCGCAAAGGGCCGACGCGACAATGAGCTGGAGTTGGCCAAGCACGTTTGGATTAGCTTCGCGGCCGGTCACGGTGTTCACTCGGCGGTGCAGGCGGCTGGGGCAGAATATATAGCGCAATTTGCGAACGATCCTGAAATTGAGGAGTACTTCCGGCATTGTCATAACGAACGCAACGCGCGGCTTGGCGACAATGCTCGGTTGTTGCCGTTTACCGGCACGATCTTTCCAAACACCTCATATCATGGTCGGCAACCACGGAACCTATGCGTATGGCATCCGCATGGCACCACCGAGACCGAGGGTTGGCGCTTCTTCCTTGTTGATGCGGACGCACCAACTAAGGTGAAGGATTTTCTGAGGCGTTTCTACATGCGCTATTCCGGCCCTGCTGGGATGACCGAACAAGACGATATGGAAAACTGGCTTTATGCAACACGCGCCAGTGTCGGCACGATCGCGCGGCGCTATCCATTCAACTACCAACTGGCGCGGAATCAAGCGGAGCTTCACCCGGAAGTTAATGGGCTGACAGTGCGCGGACGCGTGACGACAAAGATGACCGAACACATGGCGCGTGGTTATTACCGGCGTTGGCGTTCTTATCTGGATGGTGCTGATTGGGACGAGTTACTGGGGCAGAACGATCCTCGCTTCTCGAACGCAAAAGAGGCTGAAGAATGAGTTCTGGCGCGGTTATCGTTTCCGGCGGCACCTTCGGCTTGGGGCGTGAAATCTCGTTGCGCTTGGCCGAGGCGGGCTACCCAGTGACGGCTTTCGGCCTCGAAACGCCGCAGATCTCTAGCATTGCAGGAAATTCCATTCCTGCTCTGCGCAGTGAGGCAGAAAGCCGGGGACTGGACCTGCATGCAGTGGAGGCTGATGTCACTTCCGAGGCAGATGTTGCGCGGATCGTTGAAACCACCATCGCAAGGCACGGAAGGATTCACGGAATAGTCAACAATGCCGCCATAGGACCTTTGGGCACCGTCATGGATACCGACCCAGGAATTTGGGACAAAATCATGGCAGTGAACCTGAGAGGGCCATTCCTGATGTCTCGTGCGGTGATCCCTCATTTCGTTAGCAATGGTGGCGGCTGTATTGTCAATGTTGGATCTGGAGCGGGTTGGGGCAAAGCTAACATGGCAGCTTATGCCACATCTAAAGGCGGCATTATCGCAATGTCCGCGTCAATGGCTCTAGACCATTTTTACGACCGGGTCCGGGTTAACACCGTCATCCCGGGTGGCGGAGGTATCGTTGCTGGAATGAGTCTAGGGCGGGTTGGGGGCGACATATCCCGGCTTGGCCCCGGCGCGGTCGGGACCGTGGCGGGGCGAGTGACGACGGGCACAGATTTGGGCAATGCGATCGCCTGGCTTATGTCGCCGGAAGCTGAAGCCATAAGCGGAACTATCATAGATGTTGGCTGCTTTGCCCATCAAGGATCATCAGTCCCGCTCAAACGCACTAAAATTGAGGAGAAATCCAATGGATAATGTTGCCATTAGCTCGCCAACCCTTGACCGAAACGATGCCTATTTTCGGCTCCGTGGGGAAGTAGAAGAGCTTTTCTATGACGAAGCATCAATGCTTGACGAACGCCGTTTCGATGAATGGTTGGAGCTCATGCATGAAGACGTAGTCTATTTCATGCCGATGCGTCGGAACGTAAAGTTTGGCATGCACGATGAGCGAGAAAATACCCGGGTTGATGAGGGTATCAGTTGGTTCAATGAAGACAAATGGACGCTTCGCAAACGGGTGGAACAGATCTTGACCGGTGTTCATTATGCCGAAGAACCGCTTTCACGGATCGCCCATTTGATCACGAATGTTCAGATTCGATCCACTGTTCCAGAGATCGAAAACGCCTCTGAGATCAGGACGAGTTGTCGTTTTCATGTCTATCAGAATCGAGTCGAGCACGAACACTACAGCTTTGTCGGTCGTCGTTACGATACTTTAGTTCGTGTGAACGGGGCACTGAAGATTCGCGAACGCAAGATCATCCTTGATCAGAACGTACTACTTGCGAAGTGCCTGACAGCGTTCTTCTAATACATAAGGAAACTAATCAATGAGCAATAAAGGCAATGTCGATATCGGGATCGGCGTAAACCTTATGGACGTAACCGAAGCCCAGACACTGCGCTTGAAAGACGGGCGGATTGGCACGGTGACTGAAAACATGGGTGACGGTCAGTGGGTGGAAATGCGTTTTCAAGACGACGATGTTGAGCTCATCCATAGCCAAGAAATAGACGCGATCATATGACGCGCCATAGGATTGAACCATGCTGAGAATGCGTTATATGCCGTGCGATTTTCACCCCTTGTTACTTATCTTGGGGGCCGCTGATGAGTTGCAGAGATTCTCCGAATTGCTGTTACGCTTCGCTGAGAGTGGACAATCCGTAGAACTGACATCTGAAGGCGTATTTTCAGAAGATACGCAGGTTGTTCTACATGAACTCGGCACAGCGAGAAACGAACGGCAAGGTCTATGGGTGGCAGAATTCGGAGTGCGTCCGGTACTCGAGTGGTGCCTAACACGGGAAACCGCAAAGAATTTTGCAAGTGAGGTTTTAAAGACAGCGAACGGGCAAAGCCTGGCTGGGTCATCGACGCTTGAATGCGAGGTTTTGAACGAGATTCGTGTAAAGGTGTCATTTGGAGAGTTTGAGGAGCAATTCCTTCTTGGGGATATTTGGTAACGACAATGCAAAATGATGGATGCGGTAAAAAGGTCGTAATCGTCGGCGCTGGCCAGGCGGGAGTGTCTATGGCATTTCGCCTGCGTCAAAAAGGATATCGCGGCTCTATTACAATGATCGGCGACGAAGTCTGGCCGCCATATCAGCGCCCTCCGCTCTCTAAGAAATATCTAACCGGAGAACTTGCACGTGATCGGCTTTCTCTGAAGCCGGCTGAAACTTATGAAGAGAACGGTATTGAGCTTTTGCTTGATCGACGTGTTGCTAGGGTCGATCGTGCGGCCAGGAGAGTTTTTTTTGACGGGAACGATGACAATAGCCTTGACTATGAAACGTTGATATTTGCCACTGGAGGAAGACCCCGGCAACCTGACGATCTAGGCGATACTTTGCCGGAGAATATATTCACATTGCGGGCTATCAGCGATGCGGACGCAATGCGCGAGCGCCTTGCGCCTGGTAAGCATCTGCTGGTTGTTGGTGGTGGGTATATTGGTCTGGAACTCGCAGCTGTGGCACGGAAGCGTGGGCTGAAGGTGACTTTACTGGAACAAGCGCCGCGTATTTTGGGCCGCGTCGCGTGTTCACAAACAGCTGACTATTTCCGACACTTGCACACTGAAAATGGTGTCACCCTCCGCGAGGGGGTTTCGATTGAAAGCTTCGAAGGACCGGAACAGCGACCATCATTCGTAAAATTGACTGAGGGCGACGAAGTTTCCTTTGATGTTGCCGTGTTCGGTATCGGTTTGCTGCCCAATGATACAATTGCACGTGAAGCAGGCCTTGAGTGTGCCGGTGGTATTATCGTCGACGGTTGGGGACGAACCTCAGATCCCGATATTCGCGCCGCTGGTGATTGTGCCCGGTTACCGTACCGGGGCGACATGATTCGCCTAGAATCCGTTCACAACGCCATCGCTCAAGCCGAACACATTGCTGATGACATCGTGTGCCCTGGTGGGCCCAGCTATGCGCCCGTGCCATGGTTCTGGTCAGATCAATACGACTGCAAGCTCCAGATCGCGGGCCTCAACCTTGGATATACCAAAGTTGTGACTCGACCGGGGACTAAACCTGGAGCTTTCTCCAATTGGTATTTCAAGGGTGAAGAAATGATCGCGTGTGATGCAATAAACGACGCCCGATCCTTTATGATGGCAAAGCGTTGGTTGGCCGTTGCTCACCGTCCCTGCCCCGAGTTGATCTGCGATCCCTCGTGGGACCTCGCCAAATTCTGAGCCTAGCCGGAGGCTAGGAACCTATTCGACCGAGGAGAAAAGATGGTCAAAATTATCTATGTTGAAGCCGATGGAACCGAACGTGCGGTAGATGTGGCTGAGGGGCATTCCGTCATGGAAGGTGCCGTGTCTAATGGTGTCCACGGGATCGTAGCAGAATGCGGAGGGGCCTGTTCCTGTGCGACTTGTCATGCCTACATTGACGTCAGTTGGCTTGAAAAAACAGGTTTGGCCGAAGGTGACGAAGCAGACATGCTTGAATTCGCACACGAACCAAAACCAACCTCTCGCTTGATTTGTCAGATTGAAGTAACTAGCGACTTAGAAGGACTACGAATTGAGATTCCGGATGAACAGGCTTAACGACCATTGTCATTGAGCTGTGAAAGCATGTTCAACAAATGCAGAAGCTGCGTCGCATTCTCTTCGCCAAAGTGCCCAATAATCCCCTGCGCGATCTTTTCAGATTTTGGGCGAAGATTTTCGACAAAATCTTTTCCGGAAGGCGTCAAGCTAGCTTTGAAAGACCGCAAGTCATCTGGATCTTTCTCAGTGTAGATTAGTTCGCGCTCCGTAAGGGCGCGGACTATCCTTGTCATGCTCACTTTATGGATACACGACTTTTGCGATAGTTCGTTCAATGACAAGGGAGCAAAATCCGATATGATGCGTATAACGCGCCACTGCTGCTCTGTCAAACCAGCATCCTTTAGTAGGTCTGTGAAGTGGCTGACAACAGCATGACGTCCCCTAGTACATGCAATTGCCAAGGATCTTTCTGAATATGGAATATCGAAAGGGAATGTTTCTCTTGCCACCGTTTTTGCCTCTGTCACGCCAGTTTCCAACATTATCACCACGAATGATATTTCTCAAACTGAAGATACGAACCGAATACTTTTATCAACACACAAAGTATATGAGGCATCAAGACACACTTGGTGTGACCTTCCCCCTGCTGGTCCTCGTTCATGACGAGAGTCTGTGGGTTTGATTTTTGACCTGCCCCCTGCCGGTCCCTCATTCATAACAAGAGTCTGCAGGTCGGATTTGGGTAAACGGCTTCGCCGTCTGGCGCAAGCGCGCCGGGCGCGGAGCCCTCAAATTGCTCAAGCGTCCGGCGCGCTTGCTGCGGTGTCTGGTTGGCCAGGGACGAGTGTGGTCTGACCGTATTGTAGTCGTAGCGCCAGAGGGCCAGCTTACGCCGCGCATCTTCCAGGGTGTCGAATATTTCCTCGTTCAGCAGCTCGTCCCTGAGGCTGCCGTTAAAGCTTTCGATGAACGCATTCTGCTGCGGCTTGCCCGGATCGATGTAATGCCACGGCACCTCGTTCTGATCTGCCCACTTCAGCATGGCCCGACTGGTGAACTCCGTCCCATTGTCACTGACAATGCAGCCGGGCTTACCGTAGATCCGGATCAGAGCGCTGAGCTCCCGGGCGCCCCGTGCGCCGGACAGGCTCGTGTCTGCTACATGGCACAAACACTCGCGCGTGCAGTCGTCGATCACCGCCAGAATCCGGAACTTCCGCGAGGTGCCGAAGCTGTCGGACACGAAGTCCAGGGACCACCGCGCATTGGGTTGTCCCGCGATCGGCATCGGCGTCCTCGTCCCACGTGCGCGCTTGCGACCGCGCCGCCTTTTCACGGACAGCCCTTCCTCGCGGTAGATGCGATACAGCTCTTGTGGTTCATGGTCATGCCCTTGCGCTCCAGCAGCAAGCCGATCCGGCGGTAACCGAACCTGCGCCGCTTACCGGCGATCTCCTGCATCTCCTTGCGTATCTCGGCATAGTCCGGCGGGCGTTCACGCCGAACTGTTTTGGGATCGACACCGACCAGCCGACACGCCCGGCGCTGCGAGATCTCATGATCCCGCATCACCCGGAGCGCTGCCTCTCACCGCTTGATCAATGTCGTCAGTTCTTTCCCAAAAGATCTTTCAACACGACATTATCCAGCATGGTGTCCGCCAGCAGGCGTTTGAGCTTGGCGTTCTCATCCTCAAGCGCTTTCAGCCTTGCAGCCTCGGACACTTCCATCCCGCCATACTTGGCCTTCAGTTTGTAGAACGTAGCGGTGCTCAGGCCATGCCTGCGGCATACCTCGACCGTCGGCATTCCGGCCTCCTGCTCTTTGATCATCCCAATGATTTGCGCCTCGGTGAAACGGCTCTTTCGCATGTGTCTGCTCCTTCAGAGTTGGCGCAGACTCTACATCACGGTGAGGGATTTCGCGGGGGGCAGGTCATGTCGAATATCTCCTCATTCAGAAGTTCGTCACGCAGGCTGCCGTTGAATGACTTGATGAACGCATTCTGTCGTGGCTTGCCGGGGTCAATGTAGTGCAGGGAATGGCATTGTGGTCGGCCCATCTCAGGATGGCCCGGCTGGTGAACTCCGTTCCGTTACACCTTCGGAATAGCGCTGATTGAAGGCTATGATTGCCTGCGGAGCCCACAGATTGCGCAGTAGGCGATCATAGCCGGGTTTCAGGTCCCTACAGTGGTTTTGCACAAACTACACCGCAAGGCAGACCGACCATGGCCGGTAACAGTATTGCACAGGCCGAGCCCGTTTTGGCGGTGATTGATATTGCCATGCCCCGCCACGAAGTTTTGACAACTATTCCCGGCAGGAAGCGACACCAATCCTCAAAATACCTCGCCAGGGTACTAGTGAGACATAAAAACCGGAACTTTACTGGTCCTCGTTACCTCATGCGTGACACCACCAAAAAGGTCTTGAGAGAACTTGCTATGTTCGTACGCCCCCATCACGATTAACTTTGCGTCCAGTTCTCTGGCCGTCTCTTGAATAACCTCGGCGATACCGCCCTTGCTTTTTGGACGGATAACATGCTCTGCGTCGACATTATGACGCTTCAGATGCGTCAAGATATCCGCCCCCTCCGGCATTTTCGGAAAGCTAGACCCAACACTTAGTATTGTCACCCGACGCGGCTTTTCCTCGAGGATCGTCATTGCATCGTTGAGCGCCCGGGCCGCAGAACGCTTTCCGTCCCATGCGACAAGTGCATGCGATGCAAGCTGATCCGTAGAATATCCATTCGGAACCACAAGAACGGGTCGGCCGCTCTGCAATGAGATCATATCCGGGCTGACGACCCGAAACTCATCTGTTGGTAGGTTGGAATGATAGCCGGTAACGACAAAATCGAAATTTCGCGCCAGCTCTGGCAAGTTCATTTTGCCAATCTCATTCGGCATAATAAAGCGGGACCGCTCTGCAAGGCCTGCCTCGGCAGCCGCCTGTTGGAACAGATCACGTGCTGCTGCAATTTTCTCGTTTCTTGCACTGCCAAGCTTGTCGAGAAGATCTTCTGTCAAACCAAGAACATGCTCGAAATACGAGGATGCGTTCCCATAGACACAAGTCAGCCATGCATCGTGCTTTGCGGCGATTTTTGCCGCGTGCTTAACGCTGCTTGGGAAGCCTGCGCTACCGGAATGTGCAATAAGGATGTTCTTGATGCTCATTTTATCCTCACAATTCGAACTTCATAGGCAAACTAGCAATCACAATCTTAGAAGTCTATGATTTTATGAGGAACAGTACACGCCCTGCATCCCGACAAAGAAAAGACTGGGCAAGCAAGCTGCCCAGTCCCCTGGTGATACAAGCCCTACATTCCGCTTCATGAGGAGTGCAGGATGCTTGATCACCCTTTCTTGTTCGCTTCAATCTCGTCGAGGAACGGAATGTCTGACCTGAGACCCGTTTCCTCCTCCGTTTTGAGGTAGAATCCGTCCCAACGAAGGAGACGGAAGAATGAAGCGATCACGGTTCAACGAAGAACAGATCATCGCGATCCTGAAGAAGCAGGAGAGCGACATTTCGAAGGCGGTTGTGTGCCGAGAGCATGGGATCAGTTCATGATCAGCCCCACCTGCGTGGTCCGGTTTGATTGTTAGTGCATGACCGGTCTCGGGTCCATCAGAGCGATGGTTTCCGGGGCGGGTGGGCGATATCAAGGCACTATGTGGTCGTTTGGTATTGTAGTGTTTCCTCCATTGCTCGATCAGGATTTCCGCTTCCCGAAAGCCGTAGAAGACTTCTCCCATGAGCAGTTCATCGCGGAACCTGACATTGAAGCTTTCGCAGTAGCCGTTCTCCCAAGGTGACCCGGGCGCGATGTAGGCAGTCTTGGCGTCGGCGGCCCTGATCCAATCCTGAACGGCCTGAGCCACGAACCCCGGGCCGTTGTCAGACCGGATGTAAGACGGCACACCCCGCATGATGAACAGGTCGCTCAAGGCATCGATCACGTCATCCGAGTTCAGCTTGCGCTTCACCTTGATCGCTAGGCATTCCCGGCTATGCTCGTCCAGGATGTTGAGCGTCCGGCAGTGGACAAAGTCATAGCTCCAGACGTGGTTGCGATACTCAGGGCGCAGCCGGACACGGGATCCGTCATTCAGCCAGAGCCGTCCCTTCTTCGGTTGCTTCATTGGCACCTACAGCCCCTCTCGCCGCCATACGCGCTCGACCCGCTTGTCGTTCGCCTCCCAGCCCGCATGTCTCAGAAAAGCGGCGATCCGACGATAGCCGTAGCGGCCATACTGCCGCGCCAGTTCGATCATGTCCGCGACCAGACGCTCCTCATCGGCACGGCCATGCGGCACTTTCCTCTGTGTGGATCGGTGCTGCCCCAGGACACGGCAGGCGCGTCTCTCTGACAGATGGAACCGGGTGCGGACGTGATCGATGCAGGCACGGCAGCGAGCGGGGCTCAGAAGTTTTCCTTTGGCGCCTCCGCCAGGATCAGCTTGTCCAACGTCAGATCCGAGACGGGTTTTCTCAACCGTTCGTTCTCTTTCTGGAGGCGCTTCAGTTCCCTGAGCCGGTCGGTTCCCATACCCCCGTACTGCTTGCGCCAGCGATAATAAGTCTGCTCTGTAATGCGAACCTTGCGGATCGCATCCACCCGGGACATGCCTTGCCCGACAAGCACTTCAACCTGCCGCAGCTTCGTGACATTCTCTTCCGGCTTGTGTCTCTTCGTAGCCATTCTGATCCTCCATTTTCCTAAACATAACGGCGGACCACTTCAGTGTGCGAGGATCAATGCAGGCGGCCCGCCTTGCAACAAATCAAGCATCCCAGGGATTTGATGTTCATCCGGAAGTTCTTCTCTTGTCCAATCGTCTGGTGGTAGTTCTTCCGCACCCACACTCCCACTAAAACCTATCAA
>CAYFXM010000007.1:31682-32356 GCA_964346965.1 uncultured Actibacterium sp.
ATTTGACGAAGACGAACTTACCGTCTTCTTTGCGGCGATGGACAAGCTGATCAGCAATCTTTCAAATAGCTGACAGTCCCTCGGCATTCACTCAAGCGTCGGAGCAATCGCAAGGATGATGACCCCCGTCGCAGCCAGAGCAGCCGCAATGTAGAACCTGGGGCCAGGCCGTCTTTCGGTTTTGAAGATATGGCCAGCAAGCCAGGCTGCAAAGAACATCTCGATAGATGACATGATGGCAACGACGGTCACACTGGTGAACATCAACGAGAAAAACAGTGCGACTTGTCCGATTGTCATCGCACCACCAGCCAGCAATTGCCACCCGCTTGGCTTATGCAACCTCCATGAAAACCCTACGCGGCCACGTAATCGAAAAAGCCCCGAACCGACGAACCATATCAGTCCCGTCAAGGCACCAATGAACACCCCGGCCAGCGGATCAGGCAAGGTCTGCATCGCAAGTTTGCGCGCTACGAACGAACCACCATAACCCGCAGCAGAGCCAAGCGCCAAAACCCGACCCTTGGTCCTGTCCTGTGGCGAAGGTTCCGTAGAGACCAAGGTCGATACCGCCTTGGTGGACTTGCGAGTCATCATGATCAGCACGCCACCTGTTACCAGAATAAACGCAATCACAATAGAAGTCGTAATCACCTCTCCAAGCAGGAGAA